>NZ_JBEXPT010000104.1:0-23613 GCF_040612195.1 Streptomyces sp. NPDC006450
ATGTTCCGCAACTACGACGCGGTCCTGAAGGTGGACGGCGGGGTCGGGCCCTTCCGGGAAGCCGCTGCCGCGTGAGCCGCTGCTACTTGAGCTTGGTGCCCGTGGAACGCAGGTTCGCGCAGGCCTCGGTGACGCGCGCGGCCATGCCGGCCTCGGCGGCCTTGCCCCACGTGCGGGGGTCGTACTTCGACTTGGTGCCGACCTCGCCGTCGACCTTCAGGACCGCGTCGTAGTTGCGGAACATGTGGTCCACGACCGGGCGGGTGAAGGCGTACTGGGTGTCGGTGTCGAGGTTCATCTTCACGACGCCGTTCTCCAGCGCGGTGGCGATCTCCTCGGCCGTCGAGCCCGAGCCGCCGTGGAAGACGAAGTCGAACGGCGAGGACTTGCCGTACTTCTCGCCGACGCCGGCCTGGAGGTCCTTGAGGAGCTCGGGGCGCAGGACGACGTTGCCCGGCTTGTACACGCCGTGCACGTTGCCGAAGGAGGCGGCCAGCAGGTAGCGGCCCTTCTCGCCCAGGCCCAGGGCCTCGGCGGTGCGCAGCGCGTCCTCGACGGTGGTGTACAGCTCGTCGTTGATCTCGTGGCTGACGCCGTCCTCCTCGCCACCGGTCGGGGTGATCTCGACCTCGAGGATGATCTTCGCGGCGGCGGCCTTGGCGAGCAGCTCCTGGCCGATGGCCAGGTTGTCGGCCAGGGTCTCGGCGGAGCCGTCCCACATGTGCGACTGGAAGAGCGGGTTGAGGCCGCGGGCCACGCGCTCGGCGGAGATGTCGAGCAGCGGGCGGACGTAGCCGTCCAGCTTGTCCTTGGGGCAGTGGTCCGTGTGCAGCGCGACGGTGATGTCGTACTTGGCGGCCACGATGTGCGCGAACTCGGCCAGGGCGGCGGCGCCGGTGACCATGTCCTTGTTGTACTGGCCACCCAGGAACTCCGCACCACCGGTGGAGATCTGGATGATGCCGTCGCTCTCCGCCTCCGCGAAGCCGCGCAGTGCAGCGTGCAGGGTCTGGGTCGAGGTCACGTTGATCGCCGGGTAGGCAAACTTGCCTGCCTTCGCCCGGTCGAGCATCTCGTTGTAGACCTCGGGGGTTGCGATGGGCATCTGTCCGCTCCTTGGATGTGCGGGGAGTGTGCTTATTGCGGGCCCTGACCTGGGGGCGACGTTGCCGTCGTCCCCATCTTTCCAGACTCCCGGGCACACTCCACCTCCGTGGCGGCACCGCGCAGACCGATCCGGGTGGAGTGTTTCACGTGAAACATTCCACCCGGCTGGAAAGGCGCAGGTCAGGGCCTACTTACGGACGTCCGGGGACCTAAGTCACCAGTTGTGCGGAAGCACGGCCCGGCGTCCAAGGGTTAGGACAAACCGAGGTCGTCGAGCTGGTAGCCCGTGAGGTAGGGCAGGCCCGCGGCCGCGATGGCGCCGGCCGCGCCGCGGTCGACGATCGTCGCGACGGCGACGACCTCGCCGCCGGCCTCGCGGACCGCCTCGACGGCGGTCAGCGGGGAACCGCCCGTGGTCGAGGTGTCCTCGACCACCAGGCAGCGCTTGCCCTGCACGTCGGTGCCCTCGATACGGCGCTGCATGCCGTGCGCCTTCTGCGCCTTGCGGACGACGAAGGCGTCCAGGCGCGCGCCGCGCGCGGCGGAGGCGTGCAGCATCGAGGTGGCGACCGGGTCGGCGCCCAGCGTCAGGCCGCCGACGCAGTCGAACTCCAGGTCGGCGGTGAGGTCGAGCATGACCTGGCCGACCAGCGGGGCGGCTTCGCCGTCCAGGGTGATCCGGCGGAGGTCGATGTAGTAGTCGGCCTCGCGGCCGGAGGAGAGGATCACCTTGCCGTGCACGACGGCCTTGTCCTTGATCTGCTGCAGAAGCGCATCGCGTACGTCACTCATGGCCCCGAGCTTAATTGGGCCCTACCCGAGCCGCCGCCACGTCCACGTCGTGGAGATCTCCAGCGGGTCCACGGGGGTGACCAACTGCGGGAGGCTGTTCAGGCCGTTCGGCGGGCCCGACTGCGGTTCCACGCAGACGGCCTCGGGCTCCTCGTCGTAGACGACCACCCATTCGGAGCGGCTCGTGACCTTCAGCTCCAGGGCGCCGGGCCACGTGAGCGTGACGTCGACCCCGTACGGCATGCCGAAGCAGTCGTCCCAGGGGCCGGGCTTCGGGTCGATGCGGTTGCCGGTGGGCAGGTGGTCGGCTCCGCGCTCCTCCTGCCAGGCGGCCTCGAAGTCGATGCGTACGTCGGACCCGCCCCCGCCGGTCCCGAGGTTGCGCCGGAACCAGGGATGCCAGCCGGCCTGCGCCGGGAAGGAGTCCCCGTAGGTCTCGATGCCCATCGTCAGGGTCAGCGCGTTCTCGCCGAGCTCGAAGATCTGGGTGACCAGGCCGTCGTAGGGCCACGGGTCGGCGAGCGGGTACGTGAAGGCGGCCTCGGTGCCGGTGGCCCGGGCGGGGCGCCAGGCGGCGTCGCGGCCGAAGCCGTGGATGGCGTGCGGCGGGTGGTTGAGCGGGAGCTGGTGCAGGGTCGCCCCGTCCTGGAACTGCCCGTCCTTGGTCCGGCCGCACCACGGGACCATCGGGAAGGACCCGTAGTGGTTCCCCTGCCGCAGCAGCTCCGTCCCGTCGATGCGCAGACTGCTGATCCGGCAGCCGTTCTCCTGGTCGATGGTCACCTCGGCGCCGCCGGCGCGCAGTTGCGTACTCATGCCATGACCTTAGTCAGCCCGGCGGGGTGATCAGGGCCGCGCCGGGGCGCGGGCGCGTTCCCCGGGGTCAGCGGCGGCGGCGCAGGGCCCGGCCCAGGAGGACCGCCGAGGCCACGGCCACGGCGGCGGCCGGGGCGATCCAGCGGAGGCCGGCGTTCGCGGAGGCGGAGGCGGGGGCCGGGACGGGGGCGTAGCGGCCGCGCGGCGGCGCGTGGTCGACCTCCTCCGCACTGCGGCCGATCATCGTGCGGCGGGCGTGCGCGGCCTCGGCCGGCGGGCGCGGGGGGCCGCCGAGGTCGCCGAGGTCTCCGAGGTCGGCCATGCCTTCGAAGGTGCCCTCCAGGAACGGGTCCAGGGACGGAGGCGGGACCTCGGTGTCGAACACGGACGCGGTGACCTCGGTGAACCCCGGGCCGGGGTCCTCCTGGTCCTGGTCCTGGCCCGCGTCCACATCCACGTCGGCGTCCGCGTCGGCGCCCGCCACCGCGTCGGCCGGCCCCGCCGCGTCGTCGACCGCGAGGGCCGCGAGGTGCCCGGCGGCGCGGTCCAGGAGCCGGTGCCCGGCCGTGGCGGCCGCATCGGGGGCGAAGGAGGCGGCGCGGCCGTCGGCGGCGGACTCGGCGGTGAACTCCAGCCGGGTCCCGCCGTCCGCCTCGGTCAGGCGCAGCGCGAGGGAGAGCTTCACAGCCCCGCTCCCCCGCACCTCGGTGCCCTCGCCGGCGAGGGTGAAGCGGTCCGGGTCCTGCTCGGTGACGGAGAGGGTGCCGCGGTAGGTGACGGTGTGCCCCCCGACCCGCACCTTCAGCCGGCCGGACAGCGGCCCGGCCTCGGTATCGGCGTCCTGCTGGAGCCCCGGCACGCACCGCGCCAGCCGGGCGGGGTCGCGCAGCACGGCGCGGACGTCGGCGGAGGGGACCGGTACGAACACCTGATGCTCCATGCGAACGAGCCTACCGACGCGACCGCCCGGCCACGAGTACCCGGGCCACGCGTACCTCGCCCATGCGCACCCCGGCCGTGCGCACCCCGGCCACGCGTACCTCGCCCATGCGCACCCCGGCCGCGCGTACCTCGCCCACGAGCACCCCCGCTACGAGTACCTCGGGTGCGGCAGGGTCGACGGCGGGAGGCCCGCCACCCGGGTGCGCTCCGTGTCCCGGGCCGCGTCGGCCAGGGACTGCGTGGACAGGGAGCGCAGGGCGGGCGTCTCCCGGTCCACCCGCAGCCGGGGCACGCCCTCGCGGGCGGCCAGGACGAAGCCCCAGTCCTGCGGGAGCGTCCCGCCGGAGGCGGAGGCGGAAGCTGCGCCGAGCGCCCGGTCGGGGCCGGCGGCGAAGCCCGAGAGGCGGCCGCCGGCGCTGTAGGGGGCGGTGCGCAGGCCGGCCGCGCGCAGCGTGGCCTCGACCGTCCAGTAGGTACGGGGCCTGGTGCCGGGCGGCCCCGCGTGGACGGCGAGCCGCCCGCCGGGGCGCAGGGCCCGTGCGGCCAGCCCGTAGAACTCCTGCGAGTACAGCTTCGTGCTGGGGGTGATCCCGGGGTCGGGCAGGTCGGAGACGATGACGTCGAAACCGGCCCGGGCGGCGGGTGCGCGCAGCCAGCGGAAGGCGTCCTCGGTGACGACGCCGAGGCGCGGGTCCTCGTACGCCCGCCCGTTCAGCTCGGAGAGCATCGGGTCGGTCCGGGCGAGCCGCACGACTCCGGGGTCGAGCTCGACGACGGTCACGGAGGCGACGTCGCGGTAGCGCAGCACCTCGCGGGCGGCGAGGCCGTCGCCGCCGCCGAGGACCAGGACCCGGGTGTGCGGGCCGGTCATCGCGGGGTGCACGAGGGCCTCGTGGTAGCGGTACTCGTCGTAGCCGCTGACCCGCAGGCGGCCGTCGAGGAAGAGGTCGAGGGAGCGCGGGGAGCCGGTCGGGGGGCCGGTGAGGACGAGTTCCTGGACGCCGGTCTGGACGGCGACGCGGACCTCGCCGCCGTAGACGGCGCGGCGGGCGACGCGTTCGAAGTCGTCGGCCAGGACGGTGGCGCAGCCCAGGACGGTGAGGACGGTGACGTTGACGGCGACGAGCAGCCAGCGGGCGCGGCGGCTCAGGTCCCGGCGGAACAGCCACAGGACGAGGCCGCCGCCGGCGATGACGTTGACGGTGCCGGTGAGCATGGCGCCGGTGAGCTGGCCGAGGACGGGCAGCAGCAGGAAGGGGAAGGCGAGGCCGCCGACGAGGGCGCCGACGTAGTCGGCGGCGAACAGGTCGGCGACGGCGCCGCCCGCGTCCTGTCTGCGGATGCGCTGGATGAGGACCATCAGGAGCGGGATCTCGGCGCCGATGAGGACGCCGATGGTGAAGGAGAAGGCGACGAGTGCGGGCCGGGACTCCCCGAGCCAGGCGAAGCTGGCGTAGAGCGCCAGGGCGGAGAGCCCGCCGAGCAGGGCGAGGCACGCTTCCACGAGGGCGAAGCCGAAGGCGGGGCGGGTGCGCAGGGCCTTGGCGAGCAGCGATCCGACGCCCATGGCGAAGACCATGACGGACAGCACGACGGACGCCTGGGTGACGGAGTCGCCGATGAGGTACGAGCCGAGGGCGAGCAGCTCCAGTTCGTATACGAGTCCGCAGGCGGCGCAGACGAACACGGTCGCCAGGACGAGGAGTCGGCCGGTCCTGGGCCGTACGGGCAGGGCGGCCGGGACGCGGGCCACACCGCGCGGCTCCGGAGCCGGGGGGCGGCGCCACCGGGTGCTAAGCACCCCGCGCGGGGTGGAACGGTCGATCATGAAGCGAACCGTACGTCACCGCCCGCTCGCATCCGGTCACCCACATGGGTGTAAGTGGCGCACTGATTGGGGCAGTTGGCGTAACCGTCCGGCAACTCCGCGACCCCGCGACCCCGGACGGGCGCCGGCGCCCCTCAGATCAGCACCGGCGAGTCCACGGCCACCTCCGCGGCGGCCGCCGCGCCCGCACCCGCACCCCCGCCCGTCCCGGCGGTCCGTACGCCGACCCGGGTACGGGTGGCCACCAACTGCCCCTCCTGCGGGTACGCATGCCAGGTCCGCCAGCGCACCTGGCCCTCGTAGCGCTGCGCGAGCATGGCGGTGAAGGCGTGCGGGCTGCCCGGGAAGGTGCCGGCGAGCCCGTTCGGGTGGTCCGCGACCAGCGCGAGCAGCTCCTGCGCCCGCCCGGCGAAGGAGCCGCGCGAGAGGTTCTCGACCCGCGCGGCGAACTCGTACTCCCAGTCGCCCACGCGCTTGGCCACGCCGAGCGGAAGCGGGGTGCTGCTGCCGGGCATGCAGGCGACGGTCTCGGAGCAGAGCACGTCGCCCTCCTCCAGGAGCACCTGGTGGGAGGCCCCCAGCAGGCGCAACTCCACTTTCGCACCATCCAGTTCGAGGTTCAGTACGGCCAGGGCGGGCAGCCGCTCCCGACCCAGGGCCCAGGCGAGATCGGCGGCACGCGTGTCGGTATAGGTGGTCTGGAGGGTCGTGAGCATGAGTCGGCTCCGCAAACGCGCGAGGGAGATGGGCCGGGGCCCGCCAGCGGTAGTCAACGGGTGGGGGGACACCGGCACGGGTCCACAGGAAGTCCAGGGAGGTCCGAGGACTGATCTACTCAACCGAGGGAATCATGAAAGGCACGGCACTCACAGCGTTTTTACCCAAGTTGCAGGGGTTTACATCCCCTCGGGGGCAACACAGTTCACGTGTTCAAGGACATGCCGCCCGTACGCCGTAATGCGCGGCCGTGACGTCCGAACAAGAAGACGCCCGACGGAAGTTGTGCCCGGCGGGCGTCTCATCCATGCGGGACGCGGTACGAAGGTGGTCCTGCGGCGGAAGCCATGGATCCATGCTGCCCCGTGTCAGCTGGAACCGCATCCTCCGCCGCCGCAGGACGAGGAGGAGCTGCACGAGGACGAGGACGAGCCGCACGAGGAGGAACCTCCCGATTCGCCCCCGGCCCACCAGCCCCCGCCGCCGGAGTCGCTGCTGCTGCCGGTCCTGCCACCGCCGCGGGAGGCCTTGGCCACGAGCGCGACGATCACCACGGCCACCACCACGAAGATCACTATTCCGAGGATCATCCCCCGACCCCTCTCTGGTCCCCCGGTTCCCCGGGGTGCGGGATCCCCTTCGTCCCGCGTGCTGGGGGGATGCCCGCGCCGTACGCGGCCCAAAGCACACTTGAGCAAGTCCAGAGCTTCCCCGCAGGATGGCGCCCATGAGCGATCCCGAGCGCCCCTCCCGCCCTGTCCGCCCCTTCCTCAACCGCCGGCTGGCGGCCTTCGGCACCACGATCTTCGCGGAGATGTCCGCCCTGGCCACCGCCACGGGATCGATCAACCTCGGCCAGGGCTTCCCCGACACCGACGGCCCCGCCGAGATCGCCGAGGCGGCGGCGCGCGCGATCCGCGACGGCCGGGGCAACCAGTACCCGCCGGGCCCCGGCGTCCCGGAGCTGCGTACCGCGATCGCCGCGCACCAGCAGCGCTTCTACGGCCTGGCCTACGACCCCGACACCGAGGTGCTCGTCACCGCCGGGGCCACCGAGGCCATCGCGGCCTCGCTCCTGGCCCTGCTGGAGCCGGGCGACGAGGTCATCGCCCTGGAGCCCTTCTACGACTCCTACGCCGCCTGCATCGCGATGGCCGGAGCCGTCCGGGTGCCGCTGACGCTGCGCGCCCCCGATTTCCGCCTCGACGTGGACGCGCTGCGGGCGGCGGTCACCCCGCGCACCCGGCTGCTGCTGCTCAACACCCCGCACAATCCGACGGGTACCGTCCTGACCCCCGCCGAACTGGCCGCGGTCGCGGAGCTGGCCGTCTCCCGCGATCTGCTGGTCGTCACGGACGAGGTGTACGAGCACCTGGTCTTCGAGGGCGCCCACACCCCGCTGGCGGGCCTGCCGGGCATGCGCGAGCGCACCGTCACCATCTCCTCCGCCGGCAAGACCTTCTCCTTCACCGGCTGGAAGGTCGGCTGGGTGACGGCGACGCCGGAGCTGGTCACGGCGGTCCGCTCGGCGAAGCAGTTCCTGACGTACGTGTCCTCGGGCCCGTTCCAGTACGCGATCGCCGAGGCCCTCGCCCTGCCCGACGCGTACTACGACTCCTTCCGCGCGGACCTGGCCGCCAAGCGCGACCTCCTCTCCGACGGCCTCGCGGCGGCCGGCTTCGAGGTCTTCCGCCCCCAGGGCACCTACTTCGTCACCACCGACATCACCCCGCTCGGCGAGCGCGACGGGCTCGCCTTCTGCCGGGCACTGCCGGAACGCTGCGGGGTGGTGGCCATCCCGAACCAGGTCTTCTACGACGACAAGGCCGCCGGGGCCGCCCACGTCCGCTGGGCCTTCTGCAAGCGCACCGATGTCCTGGAGGAGGCGGTGGAGCGGCTGCGGCGGCTCTGAGGCGGGCCGCGTGAGGCCGGGCCCGCCAGCTACGGGAGGTCGCAGTCGAACCAGATCCGGTGGGTGCCGTCCTGCGTGACGCGCAGGCCGCCGGAGCCCGTGATCCCCTCCAGAGCGGCCGTGCCGCTGCCCGGCACGATCCCGAAGTGTTCGGCGGCGCGGTCGGGGCCGCCGTCGGTGGCGGCCGAGTGGACGAAGTCGAAGGCGCCCCTCGCGGCCGGCCGGCGCGCCCTCGGAGGACTCCATCGCCACGTAGCTGCCGACGCCCGTCTCCTGGTCGAAGGCCGCCGTGAAGAGGGTGGCCGAGCGGCCCGTGAGGTTCTCCCCCTCGTAGTGTTTCTCCATCGTGGCGACTCCGACCGGGAGACCCGTTTCCACCGCGGGATCCGGGGTGAGCGCCGTGGGGGTGAAGCGGACGACCTTGAACGTGCCGGAAGCTCTCATCATCGGATGCGCGTACTCGCGCGAGACCAGGAGGGCCGGGATCCATGGCGACGGAGCCGGAAGCGGTGGCGGACGGCCTGCGGGCCGGCCCGCGCACCGGCGCGCACACCGGCCCGCGCAGCCGTCCGCGCAGCGGCCCCCGCGAGGGCCCCCGCACCGGCCTCCGCGCCCGGATCCCGGGCACCGTCCTCGCGCTCGGGGTGTACGCGGCCGTGCGCGGCGGCGGGGTGCTGGCGGTCGCCGTGGCGGCCTGGTGGAGCGGGCGCAGCCCCGTACGGGTGCTCGGGGAGTCCTGGGACTCCGTCTGGTACCTGCGGATCGCCGAGCACGGCTACGGGCGCACCCAGGTCTATCCCGGCATCGGGTCCGTGCAGAGCGACTCCGCGTTCTTCCCGCTCTACCCCGTCCTGATCCGCTGCGCCTCCACCGTGCTGCCCGGCTCCCTGACCGTCGCCGCGCTGGTCGTCGCCTGGATCGCCGCGGGCGCGGCCGCGGTGGGGGTGTACCGGGTCGGGGAGCACCTGCTGGGGGGCCGCGCAGGGGTGCTGCTCGTCGCGCTGTGGGCTTCGCTGCCGCACGCCCTCATGCTGACCCTCGCCTACACCGAGCCCCTGCTGGCCGCCTTCGCCGCCTGGGCCCTGTACGCCCTGCTGCGCGGCCGCTGGGGCTGGGCGGCGGGACTGGCCGTGCTCGCGGGGCTGACGCGGCCCACCGGGATCGCGGTCGCCGCCGCCGTGACGGCGGCCGCCGCGTACGAGATCTGCCGCCGGCGGGGCCGCGCACCCGCGGCGGTGTGGGCCGCCGGGCTGGCCGCTCCCGCGGGCTGGGCCTCGTACGTCCTGCTCGTCGGCGTGCACCGGGGGGATCCGCTCGGCGGATACTTCGCCGTCCAGAGCGGCTGGGGATCTCGCTTCGACTTCGGCGCGGGGGCGCTGCGCTCCGCGCAGCACGCGCTGTCCGGCCCCGGGCAGGTGGAGCTTGCCACGACCGTGACGGTGGTCCTGCTGACGGCCGCACTGGTGCTCGCCGGGCTGCTGGCGGCCGACCGCAGGATCCCGCTGCCGCTGCTCGTGTACACGGGCGTGCTGCTGGTCATGACCTACGGCGGAGCGGGCTTCTTCGAATCGAAGCCGCGCTTCCTGCTGCCCGCGTTCCCGCTGCTGCTGCCCGCGGTGGCCCTCATGGCGAAAGCCCGGCCGCGCACCGCGGTCGTGGTGACCGGGGTGCTGGCCGGGCTCTCGTACGGATACGGGCCGTACCTGCTGCTCGCGTCCGGGGTGGCGCCGTGAGGGGTGGCCCCGCGAGGGGCCGGACCGGGACCTAGTTGGTCTCGGAGCCGCCCTCGCCGTCCTCGCCGTTCTTGTCATCGTCCTTGTCGGCGGAGTCGACTTCCTTCTCCAGCCCGAACTGCTCGACGAGCCACTTGTCGAACTCGATCGACGCGCGGACCCAGCTGACCGTGGAGGACACGAAGTGCTCCAGGTTCACGCCGGTGCCGATCAGCATCTGCGCCTCGCCGATCAGGCGGACGGAGCCGTCGTCGTGCGTGTGGCTGTAGACCTTGGGCCACAGCGTGCGGCGGTTCCAGTCGTCGATGGACTCGAGGAGCTGAGCCTTCTCCTCGATCTTGTGCGGGCGGTCGTAGAAGGTCCGTACGGAGAAGACCTGCTGCTCGTCCTCGCCGCGGAACATGAAGTACGTGCGGAAGTCCTCCCACGGCGCCGCGAGGTCACCCTCGTCGTCGACGACGTACTTGAGCTCCATCTGCTCCAGGAGCTGCTTGACCAGGTCCTGGTCGGGGACGACGGGGCCCGCCGGTCCAGTGGCCTGCGGATCGGGCTGCTGCCCTCCGAAGTTCGGAATCGAGGCCGGGTCGATGCTCACCGTGTGACTTCCCTTCGTGCGGATGCCGCCATCCTCCCCCATCGCGCCCACCCCGTGTCCACCCCGGAGGGTGCCGATCCGCGCAGGGCGGACAGGAGTAGGGCCCGGGTAAGCCGGACCCCGGGGATCCCGGGGCCCGGCTGAGGCGGGAATGCGCCGGATTACTGCGCCTTGGCACTCCGGCTCCTCGCGACTCCACCCTTTCGGCCCTACAGCGCCTTGCCCACCAGGAGGTCGTCACCCGCCACGGACACCCGGACGGTGTCGCCGTCGCGGACCTCGCCCGCGAGGATCTCCTTGGCCAGGCGGTCGCCGATGGCCGTCTGGATCAGGCGGCGCAGGGGGCGGGCGCCGTACGCCGGGTCGTTGCCCTTGTCCGCCAGCCAGGCCAGGGCCTCGGGCGTGACGTCCAGGGTGAGGCGGCGTTCGGCCAGTCGCTGGGCGAGGCGGCCGATCTGGAGCTCGGCGATGTGGGCCAGCTCGGCCCCGCTCAGGGCCGAGAAGACCACCAGGTCGTCGAGGCGGTTGAGGAACTCCGGCTTGAAGGTGGCCCGCACCACGTCCAGGACCCGGGCCTTCTTCTCGTCCGCAGCCGTGGACGGATCCATCAGGAACTGACTGCCCAGGTTCGAGGTCAGGACCAGGATGGTGTTGCGGAAGTCCACGGTACGGCCCTGGCCGTCCGTGAGGCGCCCGTCGTCGAGGACCTGGAGCAGGACGTCGAAGACCTCGGGATGGGCCTTCTCGACCTCGTCCAGGAGGACCACGGAGTACGGGCGGCGGCGGACGGCCTCCGTCAGCTGGCCGCCCTCCTCGTAGCCCACGTAGCCGGGCGGGGCGCCCACGAGGCGGGCCACGCTGTGCTTCTCGCCGTACTCCGACATGTCGATGCGGATCATGGCCCGCTCGTCGTCGAAGAGGAAGTCCGCGAGGGCCTTGGCCAGCTCCGTCTTGCCCACGCCGGTCGGCCCGAGGAAGAGGAACGAGCCGGTCGGCCGGTCCGGGTCCGCGATGCCGGCGCGGGTGCGGCGCACGGCGTCGGAGACGGCGCGCACGGCCTCGCCCTGCCCGATCAGGCGCCGGCCCAGCTCCTCCTCCATGCGGAGCAGCTTCTGGGTCTCGCCCTCCAGGAGGCGACCCGCGGGGATGCCGGTCCAGGCGCCGACCACGTCCGCGATGTCGTCCGGGCCGACCTCGTCCTTGACCATCGTGTCCCGGGCGACCTCGGCCTCGGCCTCGGTGGCCTCCGCGAGCTCGTGCTCCAGGGCCGGGATCTCCCCGTAGAGGAGCTTGGAGGCGGTGTCGAAGTCCCCGTCGCGCTGGGCGCGCTCGGCCTGGCCGCGCAGGTCGTCCAGGCGCTCCTTGAGCTCGCCGACCCGGTTGAGGGACTGCTTCTCCTTCTCCCAGCGGGCGGTGAGGCCCCGCAGGTCCTCCTCCTTGTCCGCGAGGTCCTTGCGGATCTTGTCGAGGCGTTCGCGCGAGGCCGGGTCGGACTCGTTGTTCAGGGCCAGCTCCTCCATGCGCAGCCGGTCGACCGAGCGCTGGAGCTCGTCGATCTCCAGCGGGGAGGAGTCGATCTCCATGCGGAGCCGGGACATGGACTCGTCGACGAGGTCGATGGCCTTGTCGGGCAGGAAGCGGGAGGTGATGTAGCGGTCGGAGAGGGTGGCCGCGGCGACGAGCGCGCTGTCGTTGATGACGACCTTGTGGTGGGCCTCGTAGCGGCCCTTGAGCCCGCGCAGGATCGCGATGGTGTCCTCGACGCTCGGCTCCGCCACCAGCACCTGCTGGAAGCGCCGCTCCAGCGCCGGGTCCTTCTCGATCCGCTCGCGGTACTCGTCGAGGGTGGTCGCGCCGACCATGCGCAGCTCGCCGCGGGCCAGCATGGGCTTGAGCATGTTGCCCGCGTCCATGGAGGAGTCCCCGCCGGCGCCCGCGCCGACGACCGTGTGCAGCTCGTCGATGAAGGTGATGATCTGGCCGTCGCTGGACTTGATCTCCGCGAGGACCGTCTTGAGCCGCTCCTCGAACTCGCCGCGGTACTTGGCACCGGCCACCATCGCGCCGAGGTCCAGGGAGACCAGCCGCTTGTTCTTCAGGGACTCGGGGACGTCGCCCTTGACGATGCGCTGGGCCAGGCCCTCGACGACGGCGGTCTTGCCGACGCCGGGCTCGCCGATGAGCACCGGGTTGTTCTTCGTACGGCGCGAGAGCACCTGGACGACGCGGCGGATCTCGTGGTCGCGGCCGATGACCGGGTCGAGCTTGCCCTCGCGGGCCGCGGCCGTGAAATCGGTGCCGAACTTCTCCAGGGCCTTGTACTGGCCCTCGGGGTCGGGGGTGGTCACCCGCCGCCCTCCTCTTGCTTTTTCGAAGGCGTCGCGCAGCTTCTTCGCGGTCGCGCCCTGGGCGGAAAGGAGCTCGCCGGCCGCGCCGCCCTTGGCGGCGACGGCCATGAGCAGGTGTTCGGTGGAGAGGTACTCGTCGCCGAGCTTCCCGGCCTGCGCGTCGGCCTCCGCCAGTACGGCGAGCAGCTCACGGGTGGGCTGCGGGGGCGCGACCGTGGAGCCCGTGACGCTGGGCAGGGCGGCGAGCAGGCGGTCCGCGCCCGCGCGTACGGCGGCCTGGTCGGCGTCGGTCGCGGCGAGCAGGTCGGTGATGTTCTCGTTGTCCTCGCCGGCGAGCAGCGCCAGCAGCAGGTGCGCGGGCGTCAGGTCCGCGTGCCCGTCCTTGACGGCCCTGGTGGTGGCCGCGTTCAGCGCGTCCCGGCTCCTGTTGGTCAGCTCGGCATCCACGTGCGCCTTCTCCCTTCCGTACAGCTCGTACAGCTCTTGTGCTTTACATGGGCAACCTGCACAAAGTTGAGTCTATTCCACTCAAGGTGGCGGGACGTACCCTTCGCGCATGTCGCTTTCCCACACGTCCGCCGCAGCCGGCACGGCAACCACGGCTCATGACGTACTCAACCCGACGGCCGAGTACCTCGCCTTCTGGCGGGAGCGGCACGTCTGCACACTGACCACGCACCGCCCCGACGGCAGCCCGCACGTGGTCCCGGTGGGCGTGACCTACGACCCGGAAGCCGGCCTGGCACGGGTGATCAGCAACAAGAACAGCAAGAAGGTCCGCAACGTGCTGGCGTCGCAGGGCGGCCCGCAGGGCGGGGCCCGGGTGGCGGTGTGCCAGCTGGAGGGGCGGCGCTGGGCGACCCTGGAGGGTCGCGCGGTGATCCGTACGGACGAGGCCGCGGTCGCGGAGGCGGTACGGCGCTACGCGGAGCGGTACGGGCGGACGCCCTCGCCGAACCCGGACCGCGTGGTCATGGAGATCACCCTGGACCGGGCCATGGGGCGCGCGTAGTCGGCGGCGCCGAGGCCGCTCGCGCCCAGGCCGGTCGCGCCCAGGTGGTCGCACCCGGGCCGAGCCGTGCCCCGTTCGGCGGTGTCCGGTTCGACGATGTCCGGTTCAACCACTGGACACGGACATCACAGCGACGCCATCGTGGTCAGGTCCACGATGGCGTCGCTGTGTGGGGGTAGCGCCTGAGCGATCTGCGACGACAGGGGAATCGCTTCAGGCACTGCGGGGGGTGGCGGCGGATTCGGGCTCGAAAAGTTGATGATCACGCTGGTCCAGATTGACGAAGACCATGCCGTACCGGATCTCGCAGCGGACGGGCTGCGGTGCGCCTCGGGGACGGCGCAGACAGCGGTAGGCGCGGACGTCCTCGTCCTCTTCCCGCACCACGATGATCGGCTGGCCGAAGAGGGTGACCTTCAGCGAGTCGCCTGCGTAAGGAATGGCGCTGGTGAGATCGATGAACTGCCAGCCGGAGCGGTAGGCCGATGCCATTTCACGGCGGAAGCCATGATCGTCGGGGGTCATCAGGAGACCCTCGCCGGCATGGTGTCCCAGCCGATGTCCGACATGGGCGCCGTGTCCCACCCGATGTCCCCATCGGTCAGCCGGTCCCACCCGATATCCGTCTTGCCCGCCTGCACCGATGTCGGGTTCGACCCCGACGCGGCTCGTACGCTGTCCGCATCCCCGGTGGCGGCACTGATTGCCCCAAAGACCGCTACGGCGGAGAAAACAACGGCAAGCGCCGAGCGAAGCATTCTCTTGTACATGGTCGGCTTCGTCCTCACTTGATGGAATCCTCTCCCCCGCGTGTCAGACGATGGCTTATTCAGGCACGTCGGTGCCACAGGGACGATGCATCATGTTCTTACATGTTCAGGACCCTGGGGGGTGGAGATTTGCCCAATACAGACACAAACCCGACACATCCCCACCCGGTCACCAGCATGTGCGCCGAGGGAACACGGCTCTACGCGGCGGCTCTGAGCGCCGGCCGCGTGGCCCGCAGCGAGGTCGACAACGTCCCCTGCCTGCTCGAATTCGGGCTCTTGCGCTCCGATCCCGATGACGCGAACCAACTCCGCGCGGTTCCCCCCTCCGTCGCACTCGCCCAGCGGCTCCATCCCCTCGAAAAGGAGATCCAGGACCGCCGCCGCAGCGCCGTGGACCTGACCGATGCATTCGAGCCGTTCCTCGCCATCAGCGCCCGCAGCCCCGCGAACACCCACGCCATCACCGCACACGAAGGCCTGGAACAGATCAACGCGGCGCTCGATCTGGCCACGGCCGAGTGCCACACCGAGGTACTGACGATCCAACCGGGCGGCGGCCGCTCCCCCTTCGTCCTGTCCCAGTCGCTGGAGCGCGGCACCAACGTGATCGACCGCGGGGTGAGCATCCGCACGCTGTACCAGCACACCGCGCGGCACAGCCAGAGCATGCTCGCCTACGCGGACAGGGTCTCCACGGGCAAGGTCGAGATCCGCACGCTCGAGGAACTGATCGAGCGCCTCATCATCTTCGACCGTAGCGTGGCCTTCATCCCGGCCCGCGACGACCGGCGTGTCGCGCTGGAGCTGCGCCACCCCGGAGTCGTGGCGTACCTCATCAATGTGTTCGAGCAACTGTGGCGCCGGGCCGTGCCGTTGGGCGACGAGGTGACCTACGAGCATACGCCCGCGGGGATCTCCGGCGTGCAGCGCTCCATCGCCCAGCTCCTCATCGAGGGACACGTGGACGAGGCCATCGCGCGCCGGCTGGGGATGAACGTACGGACCTGCCGCGCGCACATCGCCAAGCTCGCCTCCGCCCTGGGCAGCGGCAGCCGGGCCCAGCTCGGCTTCCTCATCGCCCAGTCGGGCATCCTCGACGACAAGTAGACGTGCCTGGGCCGCCTCTTCCGGATCGTGCCGGTCAGACCCGCGTCGTCCGGGGCCGTGGCGCCCGGCAGGGGGTCCTGGGGCGCCCCGGAGCGCCCTGGCGCCCCGGACGGCGGTACGGACGCGCGGGAACGCGGAGAAGGCCCCGATCCGGCGGATCGGGGCCTTCTCGACGCGCACGGAGCGCGCTCAGTCCATCGGGCGCTTGGGCGCCGGCCGCCAGACGACCAGGGCGCTGCCCGGCTGCGGAGGCTGGTACGGGACCAGGTCGCGCCGGTACGAGGCGTGGACCTGTGCCTCGCGCTGCTGGAGGACGGCGGCGGCGCCGTCGACGGCCGTGGAGAGCTCGGCCACGCGCTGCTGGAGCGCGGCGACCTGGTTCTCGAGCTCGATGATCCGCTTGATGCCGGCCAGGTTGATGCCCTCTTCCTGGGACAGCGCCTGCACCGTGCGGAGCAGTTCGATGTCACGGGCCGAGTAGCGCCGGCCGCGCCCCGCCGTACGGCCCGGGGAGACCAGGCCGAGGCGGTCGTACTGGCGCAGGGTCTGCGGATGCAGGCCCGAGAGCTGGGCGGCCACCGAGATCACGTAGACCGGGGTCTCATCGGTGAGCTGGTAGTGGCTCCTACGGCGGCCGTCCATGTCATGCTCCCTTCGCGGACTCGAACAGCGCGGAACGCGGGTCCTCGGACTCCGTCGCCTCGCGGTACAGCTCCATGGCCTCGCGGGCCTTGTCGTTCAGCTCGGTCGGGACCGCGACCTCCACCGTCACGAGCAGGTCGCCGCGGGTGCCGTCCTTGCGGACCGCGCCCTTGCCGCGGGCCCGCATCGTGCGGCCGCCCGGGGTGCCCGGGGGCAGCTTCAGCGTCACCGAGGGGCCGTTCAAGGTCGGGACCTTGATGTCGGCTCCCAGCGCCGCCTCCGCGAAGGTCACCGGAACGGTCACCGTGAGGTTGTCGTCCTTGCGGCCGAAGACCGGATGCGCGTCCACGTGCACGACCACGTACAGATCGCCGGCCGGGCCGCCGCGCTCGCCCGGAGCTCCCTTGCCCCGCAGCCGGATCCGCTGGGAGTCGGAGACCCCCGCCGGGATCCGGACCTGCATGGTCCGGGAACTGCGGGCCCGCCCGCTGCCCTTGCAGATGTCGCAGGGGGTCTCGGCGATGAGGCCGCGGCCCTTGCAGTCCGCGCAGGGGTCGGTCAGCGAGAAGCCGCCGCCGCTGCCGCGCGAGACCTGGCCGGTACCGACGCAGGTCGGGCACACGCGGGGCGTGCCGTTCTTGTCGCCGGTGCCCGAACAGGCCTTGCAGGGCGACTGCGAGGACATCCGGAGCGGGACCGTGGCCCCGTCCACCGCCTCCGTGAAGGAGAGGGTGACCTCCGACTCGATGTCCTGGCCGCGGCGCGGCTGGGTACGGGTGCCCGCACCCGCGCCGGCGCCGCCGCGGTTGAACAGTCCGCCGAAGACGTCGCCCAGGCCGCCGCCGCCGAAGCCGCCCGCGCCGCCCTGCTGCTGGCCCCCGAAGAGGTCGCCGAGGTCGAAGTTGAACGAGCCGCCGCCCGCGCCGGGACCGGGGCGGAAGCCGCCGTTCCCGAACAGGGCGCGGGCCTCGTCGTACTCCTTGCGCTTCTTGGCGTCCCCGAGGATGTCGTTCGCCTCGGAGATCTCCTTGAAGCGCTCCTCGGCCGAGGCGTCGCCCTTGTTGGCGTCCGGGTGGAACTCGCGGGCGAGCTTCCGGTACGCCTTCTTGATCTCGGCCTCGGTGGCGTCCTTCGGGACACCGAGAACCTTGTAGTAGTCCTTCTCGACGAAGTCCTTCGTGCTCATCCCCGGTGTCCCTCCTCTCGCGCTACTGCGTGTCCTACGTGTTCAGCTTCAGCCCTTGTCGGGGGCATCTGCGTCCTTGTCCGACGGGGCCGACGCGTCCGTCGAGGACGCAGCCTCCGCCGCCTCGGACTTCGGCGCCGCACCCGGCTGGGGCTCGGCCACCGCGACCCGTGCGGGACGGATCGTACGCTCGCCGATGCGGTACCCCGGCTGAAGGATCGCCACGCAGGTGTCCTCGGTGACGTCCGGCGCGTACGAGTGCATCAGGGCCTCGTGGATCGTCGGGTCGAAGGGCTCGCCCTCCTTGCCGAACTGCTGCAGACCCATCTTGGCCGCGGCGGTCTCCAGCGATTCGGCCACCGACTTGAAGCCGCCGACCAGCTCGCCATGTTCCCGCGCCCGGCCGATGTCGTCCAGGGTCGGGAGGAGCTCCGTCAGGAGGGACGCGACCGCGATCTCCTTGACGGCGATCCGGTCCCGCTCCACCCGGCGGCGGTAGTTCTGGTACTCCGCCTGGAGCCGCTGGAGGTCCGCGGTGCGCTCGCCGAGCGCGGTACGGGCCTGGTCCAGCTGGGCCAGCAGGGCCGTCTCCTGGCCGCTTTGTGCTGCTGCAGAGTCCCCGGCCGGGGCCGCGGCCTCCTCCTTGGAGGAAGCTGCGGCCTTCGGCTCGGCGGCGTCGTCAGGCGCGGCGTCGTCGGGGACGTCGGGCTTCTCGTCGAAACCCGGGGTCTCCTCCGACATCAGGCAGCGCCACCCTTCGGCTTCTCGTCGTCGACGATCTCGGCGTCGACGACGTCGTCGTTGGCGTCGGCCTGGCCGGCGTCACCGGTCGGCGCGCCACCGGCTGCCTGGGCGCCCTGGGCGTCGGCGTAGATCGCCTGGCCGAGCTTCTGGCTGACGGCACCGAGCTTCTCGGTCGCGGTGCGGATCTCGGCAGCGTCCTCGCCCTTGAGCTTTTCCTTCAGCTCGGCGATGGAGGCCTCGACCTCTTCCTTGACGTCGGCCGGGACCTTGTCCTCGTTGTCCTTGACGAACTTCTCCGTCTGGTAGACGAGGCTCTCGCCCTGGTTGCGGGACTCGGCGGCTTCCTTGCGGCGCAGGTCCTCGTCCGCGTACTGCTCCGCCTCCTGGCGCATGCGGTCGACCTCGTCCTTGCCGAGCGAAGAGCCGCCGGTGACGGTCATCTTCTGCTCCTTGCCCGTGCCGAGGTCCTTGGCCGTGACGTGCATGATGCCGTTCGCGTCGATGTCGAAGGAGACCTCGATCTGCGGGACGCCACGCGGAGCCGGCGGCAGGCCGGTCAGCTCGAACATGCCGAGCTTCTTGTTGTACGCCGCGATCTCGCGCTCGCCCTGGTAGACCTGGATCTGCACGGACGGCTGGTTGTCCTCGGCCGTCGTGAAGATCTCGGACCGCTTGGTCGGGATCGTGGTGTTGCGCTCGATGAGCTTGGTCATGATGCCGCCCTTGGTCTCGATACCCAGGGACAGCGGGGTCACGTCGAGGAGCAGGACGTCCTTGACCTCACCCTTGAGAACGCCCGCCTGGAGGGTCGCGCCGATGGCGACGACCTCGTCCGGGTTGACGCCCTTGTTGGCGTCCTGACCGCCGGTGAGCTCCTTGACGAGCTCGGCGACGGCCGGCATGCGGGTGGAGCCGCCGACCAGGACCACGTGGTCGATCTCGGACAGGTTGATGCCCGCGTCCTTGATGACGTTGTGGAACGGGGTCTTGCAGCGGTCGAGCAGGTCCGCGGTCAGCTGCTGGAACTGCGAGCGCGTGAGCTTCTCGTCCAGGTGCAGCGGGCCCTCGGCGGAAGCCGTGATGTAGGGCAGGTTGATCGAGGTCTCCGTGGAGGAGGACAGCTCGATCTTCGCCTTCTCGGCGGCCTCGCGCAGACGCTGGAGCGCCATCTTGTCCTTGGACAGGTCGACGCCGTGGCCGTTCTGGAACTGCTTCACCAGGTAGTCGACGACGCGCTGGTCCCAGTCGTCGCCACCGAGGTGGTTGTCACCGTTGGTGGCCTTCACCTCGACGACGCCGTCGCCGATCTCCAGGAGGGACACGTCGAACGTGCCGCCACCGAGGTCGAAGACGAGAATGGTCTGGTCGTCCTTGTCGAGGCCGTAGGCCAGGGCGGCGGCGGTCGGCTCGTTGACGATGCGCAGGACGTTCAGGCCCGCGATCTCACCGGCCTCCTTCGTCGCCTGGCGCTCGGAGTCGTTGAAGTAGGCCGGGACGGTGATGACCGCGTCCGTGACCTTCTCGCCCAGGTACGCCTCGGCGTCGCGCTTCAGCTTCTGCAGGATGAAGGCGCTCATCTGCTGCGGGTTGAAGTCCTTGCCATCCAGGTTGATCTTCCAGTCAGTGCCCATGTGGCGCTTGACGGAGCGGATGGTGCGGTC
This sequence comes from Streptomyces sp. NPDC006450, assembly GCF_040612195.1. NCBI lineage: Bacteria > Bacillati > Actinomycetota > Actinomycetes > Kitasatosporales > Streptomycetaceae > Streptomyces > Streptomyces sp. NPDC006450. Next base: position 19,916 of record NZ_JBEXPT010000104.1, read on the forward strand.
CACGTTCGTGACCGCCTGACGCTTGGCCACCTCGCCGACGAGGACCTCGCCGTTCTTGGCGAAGGCGACGACGGACGGCGTGGTCCTGGCGCCCTCGGCGTTGGTGATGACGGTGGGCTCGCCGCCTTCCAGAACGCTGACGACGGAGTTAGTGGTGCCCAGGTCGATGCCGACCGCACGTGCCATTTTGATTCCTCCAGCTGACTTGAGTGGAACAGACTCAAGAGTGCCGCACCGCTCCGCCGCTGTCAACAGAGGTGAGTCGAGGGGGCTCAACCTTTAGGCCGCCCTTACGCTCAGGGGCGCCATTCGGGTCACCACGGCCGCGCGGCACCCGCACACCGCCAAAGGCGTACGGCACCGTGCTGGCATGCAGAAGCTGCTCTCGCTCCCCGCCCGGCCAGGGCCTTGGTCATGGCCGGCCGGGCCCTCGGCCAAGCGGGTGCTCGACCTCGCCGGAGCGGCGCTCCTGCTCGCGGTGCTCCTCGTACCGCTTCTGCTCACCACGGCCCTGCTGTACGCGACCCAGGGCGCGGGCGCCCTCGTGCACGAGCCGGCGGCGGGGCTGGCCGGGCGGCCCTACCGGGCGTGGCGGTTCCGCGTGGGCAAGGGGCGGGCCGGGGCGGCGCTGGAGCGGTGCTCGCTGGACCGGCTGCCGCAGCTGCTCAACGTGGTGCGGGGCGAGATGTCGCTGGTCGGGCCGCGCCCCGGACCCAGCGCTCCGGACCGGCCCGAGCGGCTCCTCGTACGACCCGGGATGACCGGACTGTGGCAGGTGAGCGCACGTTCGGACCTGCCGTGGGAGGAGATGGACCTGCTGGACCGGCACTATGTGGAGAACCACTGGCTGGGAATGGACCTGGCGATCCTCGCGCGGACCCCGCGGGCGGCCTGGCGGCACGGGCGGCCCTGAGTCGGGGACGCGGCGGGGACGCGGCGGGGACGTCGCGGGGACGTCGCGGGGGACGCGGCCCGCCACGGCGGGGGCGAGCGACGCAGATCACCGCGCGCTCGGCTACATTGCGGCGTCGGGACTGGGTAACCTCAAGCCTTGACTGGATAAGTTACCGCTTAGTAAGTGCCGCCCGAGGAGCCCTCCCATGCAACTCGCCGCGATCATCGTGTCGCTGGTCCTGACCGTGGTCGGCGTCGCGCTGCTCGCCCGAGCCGTGGCGCAGATCTACCGCTTCGTGAAGCTCGGCCAGCCCGTGCCGGCAGGCAGCCGTACGGACGACCCGAAATCCCGAACGCTCACCCTTGCCCGGGAGTTCCTCGGCCACAGCCGGATGAACCGCTGGGGCCTCGTCGGCTTCGCGCACTGGTTCGTCGCGATCGGCTTCCTGACGCTGCCGCCGACCCTGGTGCAGGCGTACGGCCAGCTCTTCCAGGCCGACTGGGTGCTGCCGATCATCGGCGGCTTCCTGCCGTTCGAGCTCTACATCGAGTTCATCGGCCTGATGACCGTGGTCGGCATCCTCGTCCTGATGGGGATCCGCCTCGCGTCGCTGCCCTCGCGGGCCGGCCGCAAGTCGCGCTTCGCGGGCTCGAAGGCCTGGCAGGCGTACTTCGTCGAGTACATCATCCTGACCATCGGCCTCGCGATCCTGTGCCTGCGCGGCCTGGAAGGCGCGATCCACCACGTGGACTCGTACGAGCCGGCGTACTTCGTCTCGTACCCGCTGGTGCTCGCCTTCGAGGGCATGTCGCTCGGCGCGCTGCAGAACGCCATCTACTTCACCGCGATGATCAAGATCGGCACCTCGCTGATCTGGATGATCGTGGTCTCGCTCAACACCAACATGGGTGTCGCCTGGCACCGCTTCCTCGGCTTCCCGAACATCTGGTTCAAGCGGAACGCCGACGGTGCGTCGGCGCTCGGCGCCCTCCAGCCCATGACCTCGGGCGGCAAGGTCATCGACTTCGAGGACCCGGGCGAGGACGACGTCTTCGGCGTCTCGCAGGTCGAGCAGTTCTCGTGGAAGGGCATCCTCGACTTCTCCACGTGCACGGAGTGCGGTCGCTGCCAGTCGCAGTGCCCGGCCTGGAACACGGGCAAGCCCCTCTCCCCCAAGCTCCTGATCATGTCGCTGCGCGACCACGCGCACGCCAAGGCCCCGTACCTGCTGGCCGGCGGCGGCAAGGACATGGAGGGCAACGAGAAGGCGACTCCGGAGCAGCTGGCGAACGTCCCGGCCGCCGCTCTGGCGGAGGCGGAGCGCCCGCTGATCGGCACGGCCGAGGAGAACGGGGTCATCGACCCCGACGTCCTGTGGTCCTGCACGAGCTGCGGCGCGTGCGTCGAGCAGTGCCCGGTGGACATCGAGCACATCGACCACATCGTCGACATGCGGCGCTACCAGGTGATGATCGAGAGCGCGTTCCCGTCGGAGGCGGGCACGATGCTCAAGAACCTGGAGAAGAAGGGCAACCCCTGGGGCCTCGCGAAGAAGCAGCGCGTCGAGTGGACCAAGGAGGTGGACTTCGAGGTCCCGATCATCGGCAAGGACGCGGAGGACCTCTCCGAGTTCGACTACCTCTACTGGGTCGGCTGCGCCGGCGCGCTGGAGGACCGGGCCAAGAAGACCACGAAGGCCTTCGCGGAGCTGCTGAACATCGCGGGCGTCAAGTTCGCGATCATGGGCGGCGACGAGAAGTGCACCGGTGACTCCCCGCGCCGCCTGGGCAACGAGCCGCTCTTCCAGCAGCTCGCGCAGGAGAACGTCGCGATGCTGAACATGGCCTTCGGCGAGGACGACGAGGACGAGTCGACGAAGAAGCCGAAGTCGGCGAAGCGGATCGTCTCCACCTGCCCGCACTGCTTCAACACCATCGCGAACGAGTACCCGCAGCTGGGCGGCGAGTACGAGGTCATCCACCACACGCAGCTGCTCCAGCACCTCATCGACGAGGGCCGGCTCACGCCGGTGACCCCGGTCGACGGGCTGATCACGTACCACGACCCGTGCTACCTGGGCCGCCACAACAAGGTCTACACGCCGCCGCGCGAGATCATGTCGGCCGTGCCGGGCCTGCGTCAGCAGGAGATGCACCGCCACAAGGAGCGGGGCTTCTGCTGTGGCGCGGGTGGCGCGCGGATGTGGATGGAGGAGCGGATCGGCAAGCGCATCAACAACGAGCGCGTCGAGGAGGCCCTGTCCCTGAACCCGGACATCGTCTCCACCGCCTGCCCCTTCTGCCTCGTCATGCTCACCGACTCGGTGAACGGCAAGAAGAACGACGGCCAGGCGAAGGAACACGTCACGGTGGTGGACGTGGCGCAGCTGCTGCTGGAGTCGGTGAAGACGCCGGAGCCTGTCGCCGAACCGGAGGCCGAGGCGGAGCCTGAGCCTGTCGCGGAGCCTGAGCCTGTCGCGGAGCCTGAGGTCGAGGCGGAGCCTGTCGCCGAGCCGAAGGCGGCGGAGCCGGAGCCGAAGGCGGAGCCGGAGCCGAAGGCGGAGCCGGAGCCGAAGGCGGCGGAACCCGAGGCGAAGGCGGAGACCCCGGCGGAGCCGAAGGCGGAGACCCCGGCCGAGCCGGGGACCGACGCCGAGGCGAAGTAGCCCGCGCAGCACCGAACACGGGAACGGCCCGCCCCCACAGGGGGGTGGCCGAGGTGCTCGATGTGTTCGACGCGTGCGAGGTGTTCGACATGGCGGATTCCTGCTCTCCCTGTGTTCTAGACTGGATACGTGACACAG
>NZ_JBEXPT010000105.1:0-23177 GCF_040612195.1 Streptomyces sp. NPDC006450
ACCGGCTGGATCCGGCCACCCGCCGGCACCCCGGTGGCGGGGCCCGCGCCCTCGGTCGTCGTGCCGAGCCCCGGCCCGGCCCCCGACAGCGGGCGCTGGCGGCCCTGGCGGTTCCGGATGTCGAACGAGGTCTGGGGCACCCCGAGCGTCGCCGGCGACCTGCTCTACGTCACCTCCTTCGAGGTGCACGCCCTGGACGTGGCCAGCGGCCGCCGCCAGTTCAAGACCCGTGACGTCGCCTGGTCCATGGCCGTCGCCGACGGGCGCATCCACGCCTCCGACGGCCCCTCCCTCTACGCCCTGGACGCCACCGACGGCTCCGAGCGCTGGCGGCTGTCCGCCGATGCCTGGGTGTACGCCCTGCGCGCCGACCGGGGCACCGTCGTCACCGCCACGCGCGGAGGCGGCGTACAGGCCTGGGAGTCGTCCAACGGGCAGAAGCTGTGGGAGCTGACCGGCGCGCAGAGCGAGTTCGAGACCGTCGAGGCCGCCCCGGTCCTGCACGACGGCACGGTCTACGTGTGGCAGGACGCCCGGCTGCGCGCCCTGGACGCCCGCTCCGGCCGCGAGTCCTGGTCGTACCCGGTCGGTGACGCCGCCTCCTGCGGGAACGTGCCCGTACGGGTCACGCCCGCTCCCGACGGCAACGTCTACGTCGCCGCGGGCACCCGGGTGATCTCCATCGACCGGGCCTCGGGCCGGGTCCGCTGGCACTTCGAGGCGCCCGCCGTGTTCCTCGCGCCCCCGGCCTTCGCCCCCGGCGCGGCCGTCACGGGCGGCGGGGTCTACCTCGCGGACTACCTGGGCACCGTCTACGCCCTGGACGCGGCCAACGGCAAGGACCGCTGGCGCATCGCCACCGAGCCCCGGCAGTGCGCCGACCCGGTCCTCGTCGCCGCGGGCAACGTCCACCTGGCCGCAGGCAGCGCCGTGTACACGCTCGACGCGGTCACCGGCACCCCGAAGTGGCGTTTCGCGGCGGGTGGCGAGATCACCGGTTCCCCGGCGGTCGCGGACGGCCGGGTCCACTTCGGATCGGCCGACCACTGCCTGTACACCCTCGACGCGGCGGGCGGCCAGCTCCGCTGGAAACTGGCCACCGGCGGGGAGATCACCGGAGCCCCCGTGGCCGAGGCGGGCGTGGTGTACGCGTGCAGCAAGGACCGCTGCGTCTACGCGCTGGACGCCGCCAAGGGCACGGGGACCCGTACGGGCGGATGACCCGGCTCAGCCGCCGCCTGAGCTGGGGCTGAGCCGTCCGGGGGTCGCGTCGCGGCCCCCTCGGGGGCGCGCACCGCACGAGGAGTGACAGGATGGACCCCATGAGCAACGTATTCTTCGACATCAAGATCGACGGCGAGGACGCCGGTCGCATCGTCTTCAACCTCTTCGACGAGGTCGTCCCGAAGACCGCCCAGAACTTCCGCGAGCTGTGCACGGGCCAGAACGGCTTCGGCTACGCCGGCTCCGGCTTCCACCGCGTCATCCCGCAGTTCATGCTGCAGGGCGGTGACTTCACCAACCACAACGGCACGGGCGGCAAGAGCATCTACGGCGAGAAGTTCGCCGACGAGAACTTCACCCTGAAGCACGACCGTCCGTACCTGCTGTCGATGGCGAACGCCGGCCGCAACACCAACGGCTCGCAGTTCTTCATCACCACCGTCGTCACCTCCTGGCTCGACGGCAAGCACGTCGTCTTCGGCGAGGTCGTCGAGGGCACGGACATCGTGGACCGCATCGAGAAGCTCGGCACCCCCTCGGGCTCCACGCGCGGCAAGATCGAGATCGCGGCGTCCGGCGTCGTCGAGGCCTGATCCCCACCCCGCCCGCAACGGCTGGCCGGCCCCGCCCCCTCCGGGGGACGGGGCCGCCGTCATGTGGGGACGGGGAGGGGAGGAGCCGTTCTGTGTCATGCCCCTGATAGCGTGCCGCCCGTTGTCCAACGGGGAGAGGAAGCGGTCATGGTGGTCACAGGGCGCCGGGTCAGGGTCACGGCGGTGCTTGTGGGCGTGGTGCTCGCGCTGACCGGGTTCTCGTCCACGGGTGGCAAGAGCAAGAGCAAGAGCAGCGGGGGCGGGTGCTCCAGCTCCAAGAGCAAGACGAAGACGAACGGCTACGGAGGCTCCGGCAGCGGGTCCGGCAGCGGCTCGACGGCTTCGGCCACGCCCACCGCGACCCGGCCGTCCGCTCACGCCGAGGTCATCACCTGCGCCGGCCCCGGCCGGCCGAAGGCCACGCTCAAGGTCACCTCCGACGCGGTCAACGGGTACACCTTCCGCGTCCCGCTGTTCTTCGAAGGCGTGTCCGGCCGGGTCGACTCCGGCTCCGTGGAACTCGCGCTCAAGGCGGGCGAGAGCCGGACGGTCGACCTGCCGATGACGAGCGCGGCCGAGGCGGGAGAGGTCACGCACTGCACGGTGGGCACCATCCAGACCCTCTCGACCGCCTCGCCCACGCCGAGGTCGACCTCCACCTCCGGCACCACAGGAAGCACCACCACCGGCGGCACGGGCGGCACGACCACGAGCAAGCCGAAGCCCAGGTCCACGCGGAAGACCCGCTGACCCGTCGGGCGGTGTGGGTCAGGGGGTGACGACAACCTCGTCCACGCCGCTGGCGGCGACGAAGTGCAGCCCGTCCTGGTGTTCGTAGCGGGCGTACCAGGAGCCGGTCCGAGTGGCGGTGAACGATTTCTTGAAAGTGCCGTCGGCGGCGGTCGTGGAGGTGCCCATCTGCTTCCAGACGGTGCTCCCGGCGGGGCGGTAGTAGTAGTCGATCCGCTGGCCTGCGAATGGCTTCCAGTCAGGGGTGCGGTGGGTGAGTTTGCCCGTGATCGTGATGGGCGCGCCCTTCCTGGCCGGTTCGGGCGTGGCGTTGAACTCGGGGATGGCCGTCATGGTGCGTTCGACCCGGACGGCGGGAGTCACCGAGCCGTGGATGCCCGGGGTCGCGCCGTACCGGAGCCGTACGTAGCCGGGGGCGCCGGGGTAGGGCATGCTCTCCTGGATCGCCGCCTTGGCGTTCGTGCCGGCCTGGGTGGGGACGCCGAAGCTCTTGCGGGTGGTCCAGCCGGTCTTGCCGTCCGCCGAGTACTGGATGTCGACCTTGAGCGACGTGGTCCCCGCCGGGATCTCGCCGCGCTCGAACCCGCCCGACACGTGGACGGACTTGTACTGGTCGACGGAGGCGGCGAAGCCGGAGAAGGCGGTGCCGCCCGTGGTGTCCACCTTCACGGTCGCCGCCTTCGACACCACCCAGAGCGAGGAGATGCGGACGCTCAGGACGCTGTCCTTGCGCAGCTCCGTGGAGACGCCGCGAGCCTCACGTCCACCTGGTCCTCGTACGGGTCGTCGACGAAGTCGTGCTGGTGATCGGGAACGTGGCCTCGAAGTGCCCCTGGGCGTCCGCGGTCTGAGACCTGGTGACATCGCCCCTCCCGGTCGTGAACGCCCCGCCCGCGTAGGGCTTGGACGTGCCGTCGAGGGGGTTGTAGACCGCGAGGTCACCGGAGATCACCGTGTCGAGGTGCTCCATCGACACGGCGCTCGACTTCAGGTTCGAGAAGACCGGCCGCACCTTGAGATCAGGTCTCCGATGTCCTCGTGGAGGATGGTCTCGCCCTGGGAGCCGGTGTATTCCAGGTCGATGACGTACTCCCCGAGCTCGGGGAGCTTCACCGGTTCGCTCTGGAAGTCGCGCGGAGGGAGGGGTTCGCTCCCGCAGTTCGTCGTGCAGGGGTCCGGCCGGCGGGTGAACTGCGTGAGGGTGGCGAGCCGGGTGGGCGACCCCTTCTTGCGCACGTGGGCCTTGAGGCCGACCGGTACGTTCACGAGCGTGTCCCAGGTGGACACGACGACCCGCTCGTCCCACGAGTAAGCGCCGATGTCCGGGTAGGGGTCGGCGGCCCGGGCGACCGTGGGCACCGCCCAGACGGTGCCCACGGCCATCGCCGCGGTGAGAACTGCACTGACCCGCTTCTTTATGTGGCCCCCGGATACTCGTCCTTCTGTCCGACTGGAGGACCGCCCGCCCTGTCCGATGGTTGTACGGGGAACCAGCGGGGCTTCCCCGCGCGCCGTCACCTCACCCCGTCACCGCACCCGCGGCTCCGGTCCTGCCCCGCGCCGCCCCGCGAACAGCTCCGCCTGCCGCTCGGGCGGCAGGTTCCCCAGGGCCACCAGCCCCGGGGCCTGCGCCAGTGCCTGCTGGAGGGTGGCCTGCTTCGCCGCCCACAGGGACCGTACGGTGCCCTGCACGGCCTCCGTGGGGAAGCCGGCCAGTGTCTGCGCCGCCCGCAGGGCCGCCGGGAGCAGCGCCCCGGGCTCCGCCAGCTCCGAGACCAGGCCGATCTCGTAAGCCCGCCGCGCGGAGAGCCGTTCCGCCGTGCCCATCAGGGACATCCGGGCGGCCTCGCCGAAGGGCATGCGCTGCGCCATGTAGATCGCCTCGTAGGCGCTGACCATCCCGTAGCTGGTGTGCGGGTCGAAGTACGTCGCGGAGTAGGAGGAGATGATGAACTCCGATTCGCCCAGCAGGTAGAACGCCCCGCCGCAGGCCATGCCGTTGACGGCGGCGACCACCGGCTTCCACAGGTCGTTCGCCTTCGGGCCGATGGCGACGAGCGGGTCGTCCACCGAGTAGGGCGAGGTGGGCTGCGGCACGTCCACGCCCCGGTCGATGCCCGTGCAGAAGGCCGCCTGCCCGGAGCCCGTCAGCACGATCGCCCGTACCTCGTCCTCGTAGCGCAACTCCCGCCACACCCGCGCCAGTTCGGCTGCCGTCGCCAGGTCGATCGCGTTGTGCTTGCGCTCCCGGTCCAGGGTGACGACCGCGACGCCGGTGGCCTTGTCCCGCTCCACCCGCAGTCCCGGACCGGTCATGACTTCTCCAGCACCCAGCGCGGGACCGCCGTCCCGCCCGACTCGGTGAACACCACCTGGACCCGCGCGCCGATGCGCAGCCGCGCCGGGTCCATCGAGTCCAGCGGGGCGTCGGCGGAGGTGACGAGGTTCCCGACGAGGCGGATGTGCGGGGCGTCGGCGAGCTCCACGAGGATCACGTTGTACGGGGCCTGCGCGGCGTAGGCGGGCAGCAGCGGCGGGTGCGGCCGTACGTAGGACCAGATCCGGCCCCGGCCGCTCATCAGGCGCCATTCGGAGTCGAAGGACCGGCAGTGCGGGCAGCAGGGGCGGGGCGGGAAGCGCAGTTTCCCGCAGGTGGGCGCCGCGCAGGCCTGGACGCGGAGTTCGCCCTGGGCGGCGTACTCCCAGAAGGGGGCGCCGTCCTCGTCAGGGACGGGCAGGAGGAGCTCGTCGGCGGGTCCCGCGGGCGGCGAGGGCGTCGCGGGCGTGGTGGTGGTCTGCATCGTCATGGATTCCTCAGCTCCTCAGGCTCGCAGCAGGATCGCGGACGTCGGGACACCCTCGCCCGCGGTCACCAGGCAGGTCGCGGCGTCGGGCACCTGGGCGGTGGAGATGCCGCGGAGCTGCTTGACGCCCTCGTTGATCAGGTTGAAGCCGTGCACGTAGGCCTCGCTGAGGCCGCCGCCGCCGGTGTTGATGGGGAGCCGGCCGCCGATCTCCAGGGCGCCGCCCTCGGTGAAGGAGGCGCCTTCGCCGCGTCCGCAGAAGCCGTAGCCCTCCAGGGAGAGCGGGATCAGGGGGGTGAAGGCGTCGTAGATCTGGGCGACGTCCACGTCCTGGGGCCCGAAGTCGGCCTGCTTCCACAGGTGCCGGGCGGCGGTCCAGGCGGGGCCGGACAGCGGGTCGTCGTTCCAGTAGTTGACCATGCCGTGGTGCTGGGAGGGCAGGCCCTGGGCGACCGAGTGGACGTAGACGGGCTTCTGCCGGCAGTCGCGGGCGCGCTCGGCGCTCACGATGACGCAGGCCAGCGCCCCGTCGGTCTCCAGACAGTTGTCGAAGAGGCAGAGCGGGTCGCTGATCATGCGGGCGGTCATGTACATCTCGCGGGTCAGCGGGCGCTCGTACATCATCGCGGCCGGGTTCTCGTTGGCCCGGTTGCGGCAGGCCATCGCGACGTTGAAGAGGTGGTCGCGGGTGGCGCCGTACTCGTGCATGTAGCGGCGGGCCAGCATGCCGATCTCGTCGGCGGGGCGCAGCAGGCCGAAGGGGCGCGTCCACTGGCCGGGGGTGGGGAGCTGGACGGCCGTGTTCTTCCACGGCCGCGGCCCCGAGCCGCGCTTGCGCGAACGCCAGGCCACGCCGACGCTCGCCTGGCCGGTGGCTACGGCGGCGGCCAGGTGGCCGACGGTGGCGCAGGAGCCGCCGCCCCCGTAGCCGATCTTGGAGAAGAAGGTGACGTCGCCGGCGCCGATGGCTTTGGCGACCTCCACCTCGTCGGTCTCCTCCATCGTGTAGGAGGAGAAGGCGTCGACCTCTGACGGGTCTATCCCCGCGTCGTCGAGCGCCGCGAGAATGGCCCGGCAGGCCAGTTCCTTTTCGGACTGCGGCAGTTGTTTGGCAAAGGCGGTCTGCCCGATGCCGACTATCGCCGTAGCGTCCTTGAGCGTTGCCGCCATCGCCACCTCCGGGGTGAGGGTGAGGGGTGCACCAGTACTGACAGCCGCGAAGGCTACAGCTAATCTGACGGATAGTCAGCTATTGGTGTTGCAGGGGAGGGGCGGACGATGGCCGAGGACGCACACGGGCGCGCCGACACGACGGGGCACGGCCCCGGCGCGGGGGCGCCTCCGGCGCCGGGAGCGGGACGGGGAGCGAGCCCGCGGGCCGGTGCCGCTGCCGCGGGCGCCGATTCCGATTCCGTGGCCGAGTGGATCAGCATCGGCGGCCTCGTCCGCGACGCCGCCACGCGCTACGCCGGCCGGGAGGCCGTCGTCGACGGCCGGGTCCGGATCGACTACGCGCAGCTCGGCGAGCGCGTCGAGCGGGCCGCCGCCGCCTGCATGGCCGCCGGCGTGGAGCCGGGGGACCGGGTCGCCGTCTGGGCGCCCAACACCCTCGAATGGATCGTCTCCGCCCTCGGCGCCGTCTCCGCCGGAGCCGTCCTCGTCCCCCTCAACACCCGTTTCAAGGGCTCCGAAGCCGCCTACGTCCTCCAGCGCAGCCGCGCCCGGCTCCTCTTCGTCACCGGCACCTTCCTCGGTACCTCCTACGTCGCCTCCCTGCGCCGGGCCGCCGCCGAGGGCGAGGGCTCCGGGCCGCTGCCCGGCCTGCCCCACCTGGAGCAGGTCGTCGTCCTGTCCGACGACGCACCGGACTCCTTCCGCACCTGGAAGGAGTTCCTGACCGGCGGAGACTCCGTATCCGCGGAGGCCGTCCGCGCCCGGACGGACGCGATCCCCGCCTCCGCCCCCTCGGACATCATCTTCACCTCGGGCACCACCGGGAGCCCGAAGGGCGCCGTCATCTCCCACGCCCAGTCCCTGCGCTGCTACGAGGTCTGGAGCGAGCTCGCCGGACTGCGCGAGGGCGACCGCTACCTGATCGTGAACCCCTTCTTCCACACCTTCGGCTACAAGGCCGGGGTCATCGCCTGCCTGATGCGCGGGGCCACGATGGTCCCCCAGCCCGTCTTCAACGTGGACACCGTCCTCGCCAACATCGCCGCCGAGCGGATCTCCGTGCTCCCCGGCCCGCCCACCCTCCACCAGTCCCTCCTCGACCACCCCCAGCGCGACCACCACGACCTCTCCGCCCTGCGCCTGGTCGTCACCGGCGCCGCCGTGGTCCCGCTCCAGCTCGTCGAACGGCTCCGCGGCGAACTGCGCATCGGCACCGTCCTCACCGCGTACGGGCTCTCCGAGGCCAGCGGCATCGTCACCATGTGCCGCCGCGGCGACCCGGTGGAGATCATCGCCTCGACTTCGGGCCGGGCCATCCCCGGCACGGAGGTCAGGATCGTGGACCGGAACGGCGAGGCCCAGCCCGCGGGCCGGGCCGGGGAGGTGTGGGTGCGCGGCCACCACGTCATGCGCGGCTACTTCGAGGACCCGGCCGAAACCGCCGAGGCCATCACCCCCGAGGGCTGGCTCCGGACCGGGGACGTCGGCGTCCTCGACGCCGCCGGGAACCTGCGCATCACCGACCGGATCAAGGACATGTTCATCGTCGGCGGCTTCAACGCCTACCCCGCCGAGATCGAGCAGCTCCTCGGCCTGCACCCCGACATCGCCGACATCGCCGTGGTCGGGATCCCCGACCCGCGCCTGGGCGAGGTCGGCAAGGCGTACGCGGTCCGCCGCCCCGGCGCGGTCCTCACGGCCGACGACCTGATCGCCTGGTCACGCCGGGAGATGGCCAACTACAAGGTGCCGCGGGAGGTGGAGTTCGTCTCCGAACTCCCGCGCAACGCGAGCGGAAAGGTCCTCAAGCGCGAACTCCGCAGCCGCTGATCCGGAGCGGGTCAGCGCGCCGACCCGGGCCGGGTGGCGATCCGGCCGGCCGCTTCGCGCCGGGCCAGACGGTCGGATTCGCGGTCGGCCCACCGCCGGACCCGGTCGGGCTCCAGCGGGGCGCCGTGGCCGACGTGGAGTCGGGTGGGGTCGAGGGCGAGCATCTCGCGAAGGCTGGTGAGGTTGCGCCGCGGGTCGTCGTGGAACGGCGGATTGGCCGGCTTGCCGGGGATCAGGCCCATGAAGGAGTTGGCCACGAGGTCGCCGGCGACGAGGTCCCCGTCGTCGGTGAGGACGCAGACCGATCCGGCGGTGTGGCCGGGGGTGGGCATGATGCGGGCCGCGATCCCGAAGTCCTCGAGGGGCGTCTCACCGCGGATCAGGACCTCGGGATCGACGGGTTCGGCCTGGACGTGCAGCTCCTTGCTCCGGTTCATGACGCGGCCCATCGGGCCGGTGGGCAGATACGGTTCGCGGACCCGGCCGCTGCGGTACGGCCCGAGGTCGGCGATGTGGCCGGCGACGGGCGCGCCCGTGAGGCGGTGCAGTTCGGCGGCGGAGCCGAAGTGGTCGATGTGCCCGTGGGTGAGGACGATCAGCGAGACGTCCCGGGGGTCCACTCCGTGCCCGGTGATCCGGTCGAAGATCTTCCGGCCGCTGCCGGGTGTCCCCGCGTCGACGATCACGGGCCGCCGCCCCAGGAGCAGGTACGCGTTGATGGCCGTTCGGCCCATGACGGGGATGGGGATGACCTTCGTACGGGACATGGCGTCCTCCCTGAGGTGACCGGACCGGCTGCTGCCCGTGCGGGCATGCCGGGGATCCGCCGGGCTGCCGGCGGATGGTGCCGTGGTTCGTGCGGGGGCGTGCCGGGGCTACCGGAACCGGCGCCGGTATTCGGCGGGCGTGGTCCCCAGCCGGCGCTGGAAGGAGCGGTGCAAGGTCTCCACCGAGCCGAGGCCGCTGGCCGCGGCGACCTCCGGCAGGCTGCCGTCGCTCTCCTCCAGCAGCCGGCGGGCGGCTTCGAGGCGGGCGGACTCCACGTAGGCGGCCGGCGTGCCGTTCGTACGCAGCCGGAACAGCCGGGAGAAGTGCCGCACGCTCAGGTGCAGCCGTGCGGCCAGGGCCTCCGCGGTGAGGTCCGCGGTGAGGTGGTCGGCGATCCACACGCGCAGGTCGTCGATCCGGTCGCCCGAAGTGGCCGGAGCCGAGAGCGGAACGCTGAACTGGCTCTGCCCGCCGGAGCGCTTGACGTACATGACCATCATCCGTGCCGTGGCCAGGGCAAGGGCCTGGCCGTGGTCCTCGGCGACCATCGCCAGTGCCATGTCCAGCCCCGAGGTCACACCGGCGCAGGTCCACACGCTCCCGGACCGGATGAAGATCGGATCCGGATCCACGGCGACCCGTGGGTGGTCGGCGGCCAGCCGTTCGGCGGTGAGCCAGTGCGTCGTGGCGGACCGCCCGTCGAGCAGCCCCGCCGCGGCCAGCACGTGTGCTCCCGCGCAGATCGACCCGGTCCGGCGCGCCGACGGCGCCGCTTCCCGAAGCCAGCCGGTGACCTCGCCGTCGATCACCGGCTCCACCCGGTCGCCCACGAGTTCCACCGCGCCCGCCACGAGCAGGGTGTCGACCCGGCCGTGCACCTCTTCGAGGGACAGGTCCGCCAGCAGCCGGACGCCGCTGGAGGTGGCCACCGGTCCGCCGTCGGCCGTGGCGATCTGGACGAGGTAGCCGGGGCGGGAGGTGCCGGCGACCCGCGTGGCGACCGAGAACACCTCGGCAGGGCCGGTGACGTCCATCAGTTCGGCACCGGGGAAGGCCACGATGACGACCCTGTGCGGTACGGGAGGCACGGAAGGCACGGAAGGTACGGAAGGTACGGACGGGACCAGAGGAGGAGGTGGGGGCGGTACGGGCGGTGCGGGCATGCGCCGATCCTTTCGCCCCGCCGCGATGGCCGCAATGACGAGGTTCTGTCAGATCCGGCCACGCCGTACGGCCCGCCGAGCGCTCCCCCTCAGAGCCAGCCGCGCTGCGCCACGCGCAGGCCCGCCTCGAAGCGGCTGCGCGCGCCGAGCCGTTCCATCAGGGCCGCCATGCACCGGCGGACCGTGCTCAGCGAGACCCCCAGCTGGTGGGCGGCCGCCTGGTCGGTCATGCCCCGGCTCAGAAGCCGCAGCAGTTCCCTTTCGGGCGGGGTCAGGCCGGTGCCCTCGTCGCGCGGCCGGTCGCAGCCCAGGGGCAGCGAGGCCTCCCAGACCTGCTCGAAGAGAGCCGTCAGCGCGGCGACCGCGCCCGGCAGGTGCAGTACGACGGCTCCCGCCCGGGTGTCGGCCGGGTCCAGGGGTACCAGGGCATGGGCCCGGTCGACGAGGATCATGCGCAGCGGAAGTGTGGGTACGGTCCGTACGCCGCCGCCGTTGTCGCTCAGCCAGCGGGCGTAGTCGAAGGTCGGCGGGTTGCCGCGGACACTGTCGAGGCAGACCGTGCGGACACCGACGCCGCGCCCGAGTAATCGGGAGTCGTTCTCCCGGGCCGCCTCGATGGCGGCATCGGACTGGGCGCCGCCCGGCATGAAGGTGCAGATCTCCGACACCGCCCGGTCCGCGATGAGTTCGAGGCGCGCCTGGACGGCGTCGATGCCGATCAGGACTTCCCCGCCACCTCCGGCCCCGGCCCGGCCCCCGTACGCGCCGCCGTGCCCAGGGGCCGGGCTCGGGCCGCGGCGCAGGTCGGAGATCATCCTGGTCACCGTCGCGTGGGTCTCGGCGATCTCCCGCTGACGCCGGTCCAGATCCTCCTGGTGACGGCGGAGCATCAGCTGCATCCCGAGCTCCGGACTGACCGCCCGCCAGGTGCCGGGGACCGCCCGCGACCTGCGCAGCAGCGAGGCCTCGGCGAGCCGGTCCAGGGCCACGCGCACGTCCGACTCGGTGCTCCCGAGGTGCGCGGCGATCTGGTCGACTCCCCAGCCTTCCGGGCGGCTGGCCATCAGCTGGTACACGGCTTCGGTGGACGGATCGAGCCCGAGCGTGGCGAACACGGTGGTCCCTCCTTGCGGGAGAAGGCGGCGTGCGCCGAGCCTGACAAGCGGGTGATCCGCTGTCTTGTCGAAATCGGCACGCCGGTCGCCACCGGGTCGGTGACAGCAAGCGTTCAGGACCACTTGCTCTCATCCGGAACGCCTTCCGGGGGCCGACGCCCGCCGGTGATGCTTCTGCTGCGGCCGGAGAACACCGGCCGGGAGCGGCGCACCAGGCGGCGCGGCACGGGGAGACCACGGAGAGAAAGGAAGTGGCCCGCCATGTTCTTCGCCTTCTTCGGCCTGATCTGGGACTGACGCCCCGTGTACCTCGCGATGGCGGCGGTGGAACTGACGGCGGGTCCGCAGGCCCCGCACCAACGCCTCGACCAGAACCTGCTGACCGACGTGCTGTGGGCCTGCGCCGAACCGGCGCACCGGCCGGAGCACATGACCGTACGGGCCGGGGACGGACGGGCCGACCTGGTCCTCTACTCCCTCGCCGACTCCGAGCGGGCGGCCGGCGCCGCGGCACTGCACGGCGTGATGCGGGCCCTCGCCACCTCCCCGATGCTGTCCGGCTGGGCGGCCCGGGAGGTCCCCCTCCACCCTGATCCGGGCCTCGGCTGAGCACGGCCGCGCGCCGCGCACGGGGCCGAGCCGACCAGGAAGGGAACACCAGGCCATGTTGTGTACGAAGTTCTCGACCGAGCACTTGTCGGGCACCGATCGGTACGACTTCTGGGACGCGATGGTCTCGTCGTCACTGTTCCGCACCACGGTGGCCAGCGACCACCGCGATGATTTCGCGGCCGGTTCCGCGGCACTGGACCTGGGCGGCGTACAGACCTTCGCGCAGCGCTACCCGTCGCTGAGGGTGTCCCGGTCCCCGCTGCTGATCCGCCAGCAGGATCCCGAAGTGCTGCACCTGTGGCTGACGGTGCGCGGCAGGATCGGGATGACCCAGGCGGGCCGGGAGGTGGAGGTCGGCGAGGGCGACCTCCTCTTCTACGACTCGTCGACGCCGTGGCAGGGCTGGACGGACACCGTGAACCGGCCCGAGGTCTCCTCGCTGATCGTGCAAGTGCCGCGCACCGCACTGCCGTTGCACTCGAACACCCTGGACCGTCTCACCCACACGCGGATCACGGGACGGACGGGCATCGGGGCTCTGATGCGCCGCTACCTCACGGGCCTGATGGACCACGCCCCCGAGTACGAGGCCTTCGACGCACCGCGCCTGGCCCACACCACCCTGGACCTGCTCAGCGCGATGCTCGCCGAGGCCGCCCGAGCCCAGGAAGCCCTGTCCCCGGAGACGCAGCACAACGTGTTGCGCATCCGGATCAGTGAGTTCATCCGGCGGCGCCTCGGCGATCCCGGCCTCTCCCCGGCCACGATCGCGGCGGCCCACCAGATCTCCCTGCGCACCCTGCACCGGCTGTTCCAGCAGCAGGGCACGACCGTGGCGGCCCGGATCCGCCGGGACCGCCTGGAGCGGTGCCGCGCCGATCTGGCCGATCCGCTGATGAGGTCCCGCAGCATCCATGCCATCGCCTCCGGCTGGGGTTTCACCCGCCCCGCCGACTTCACCCGCGCGTTCCGCGCGGCGTACGGGCTGCCCCCCAGCGACTACCGGCACCTGACGAGCCGCGCTCCGGCGAACGTGCTCGCCCCCCTGCCTGGCACGGATCGCGAACCGGTCGGCACGGGATGCTAACGACTTCCCGAAGGCCTCCCAGCAGGCTGATGAACGGGCGCACACAGCCCTCCACCAGGCCTCGAGACGGCCCGTACAGGGGAGCAACAGGATGCAGAAAATCCTTGCCAAGGCAGGAATCACGATGGGCGCACTCGCCCTGGCGGTCGGCAGCGTCACCGCCATGGCGTCGAGCGCGCAGGCGAACGGTGCTTCGGTCGTCGCGAGCTTCGAGGGCAAGAAGATCGACCTGTCCAAGGGCTGGGGCGCCGCCCAGGCGTGCAACGTGAAGCGCAGCGGCATCACCTGCTTCCGCACCACGGCGGAGAGCGACAAGGCCGCACGCCAGGCCGCCGCCGCGGGCACCTTCGGCGCCCAGGGCTACTGCTCCACCCCGCTGCGCCTGTACGAGCACGGCAACTACAACCCCAACGGGGGCCGTGTGCTGTCCTTCTACGACAGCGGCTACTGGCAGAACCTCGGCGACTGGGGCTTCAACGACCAGACCTCCTCCTACCGGACCGGCAGCTGCGCCACCACCTTCGCCGAGCACAACTGGGGTGGCGGCGCCCAGGCCTACGTCGGTGCGTGGGTGAACGACCCGGCCATGGGCAGCGGCTGGTGGAACGACAAGGTCAGCTCGATCTGGCTCCACTGACCCGAGGCCGGCGCACAACCGAAGAGGGGCGCCGCCGCCCGACCGGGCGGCGGTACCTCTCCACCGGGCCCCTAAGAGCTGCGGCCTTGCACTTACCGGGGACCGGACTTCGAAACGCGAGCCCGCGCCCCTCACAGCAGCCTCGCCGCCAGCGCGGCCACCACGGCCTGCACCCCGGCGCCGCGCTCCGGCCAGGCCGGACAACCACCGCGAAATCCACGCCAGTTGGCGCATTCACCCGTGTGAGTGCGGGTCCGCCGAGCGGGAGGCTGGAGGGGTCTGGGAAGAGGTCTTTCTCCAGGTACTCATCCAAAAGAAGCATCGCGCCCCACCGGCACGCGGCCGGCCGCGACCCGGTACATTTTCCTCTCAGCACTCACGTTCGAAGTAGGTGGGGCCGTGGCGGTCATTGCGGAAGAGGTCGTATTCGACCCCCAGGAGATGTTCGAGCTCTACGACTCGGTCGACTGGGCCGGTTACACCAGCGATGTCGACAAGCTCTGCCGTGCGCTGGCGAACTCACATCTGGTCATCACCGCCAGGGACGAGTCGGGCGCCCTCCTCGGGCTGGCCAGAACGATCTCCGACGACGAAAGCGTCTGCTACGTCCAGGACCTGCTCGTCAACCCCACGTTCCACCGGCAGGGCATCGGCCGGAAACTGCTCGAGCACCTGAAGCAGCGGTACGCGCACTGCCGCTTCTTTCTGTTGTCGACCGACCACGAGTCGACACCCGAAGGGCAGCGCAACCACGCCTTCTACCGGTCGCTCGGCTTCCTCTCCTACGAGGAGAAGCAGATGTCGGCCTTCGGGCTGCCGAGGGTGCGCTGAGCCGCCTCCCCGGAGTCAGCGAACGAAGGGCTCGCGTCGCTGGACGGGGGACGGTGGCGACGGCCGATCGGTCGGGCTCCCGGACTGCTCCGAGTCGAGCCCTGGTGGGGTGGGCGACGCGTGCATGCTCTTCGTTCGCCACCCGGGTGCGTACCCATACGGGGAGGCCGAGGAGTCGAGTGGGGTCGTCGGCGGTCAGCCGGTGAAGGACTCCGGGCCGAGGCGGCCCCAGGCCACGAAGGCGGCCAGGAGGACGTAGGCCAGGTCCACCGCCATGTACGCGGGCTCGTGCCGGCGGTAGCGGGTGAGGGTGGCGCCCAGCATGAGGAGGACCAGGCCGAGTGCGGCCAGGGGGACCAGGATCGGGGCGGTGTTCAGGACGGCCGGGAGGATCAGGGCCGATGCGGCCAGCATCTCCACTGCTCCGATGGCCTTCACCGCGCCGGCGTCGAAGTCCTCGACCCACTTCGCGCTGGCTCCGGTGGCGGCGATCCTCTCCTTCGGGGTGAACACCTTGAAAGCGCCGCCGAGCAGATAGGCGGCGGAGAGCAGTCCGGTGACCATCCACAGTGCGATGTTCATGGGGCAGTCAGTCCTTGTGGGGCCGGGCGCCGGCTCCGGCCCGGAGGCCGGAGCCGTGGGCGCGTGGGGTCAGTGCTGGAGCTGGCCGGGCTGGTAGTCGCCGGCCGGGGTCTGGACCATGACGTTGCCGCGGTTGAAGGCGTTGATGAGCGCGATCTGGGTCACCAGGGCGGCGAGCTGCTCGTCGTCGAAGTGCTTGGCGGCGTTCGCCCAGACCTCGTCGCTGACCCCGCCCGCCGCGTCGGCGATGCGGGTGGCCTCCTCGGTCAGGAGCAGGGCCGCGCGCTCGGCGTCGGTGAACACCGTGGCCTCGCGCCAGGCGGCGACCAGGTGGAGGCGTACCGCGGTCTCGCCGGCGGCCGCCGCGTCCTTGGTGTGCATGTCGATGCATCCGGCGCAGCCGTTGATCTGGCTGGCGCGGAGCATCACCAGCTCGCGGGTCGCTGCCGGCAGGGTCGACTCCCCGAGGGTCTTGCTCGCGGCGATGATGTGCTTCCACGCCTTGACGGCAACCGGGTCGGCGAACAGGTTCAGGCGAGCGGTCATGGCGGATTCCTTTGCCGTTGTCGGTCGTTCGGTGTGTGTCCTGCGTTCTTCGTCGTGCTCCCTCTAAGACACGGCACCCCTGCGTGCTGTGACAGGTGGCGGATGTGACCTGCGTCACGGCGGGATTTCATGATCGGTCAGCCGGGTGCGCTCGGATAACCTGCGGGACGGCGCGCAGCGAATCGGGGGAGGGGTCTCGTGCGGGGATCGACGCATGCGGTGGATGCGGTGGATGCGGCAGATGCGGCGGATGTGGTGGACGCGGCCGGGTACCGGCCGCTCCTGTTCTCCATCGCCTACGGGATGACCGGGTCCGTGGGTGACGCGGAGGACATCGTCCAGGACGCGTTCCTCGGGTTCACCAAGGCCCATCGGGCCGGGACCGGGATAGCGGCCCCGAAGGCGTACCTGACGACGTCGGTGACGCGGCTCGGGATCAACCACCTGAGTTCGGCGCGCGTGCGGCGGGAGACGTACGTGGGGGAATGGCTGCCCGAGCCCGTCGTCGTGTCCGACGAACGCCCCGGGCCGGCCGAGCACGCCGAGCTGGCCGACTCCCTGTCGATGGCCTTCCTCGTCCTGCTGGAGGCACTGTCCCCGGTGGAGCGCGCGGTGTTCATGCTGCGCGAGGTGTTCGGGTACGACTACCCGGAGGTGGCCCGTACCACCGGCAAGTCCGAGGCGAACTGCCGGCAGATCTTCGCCCGCGCCAGGAAGCGCATCGCCGCCGGAGGGCGGACGGCCGACACCCCGCCGCCCCCGGCCCGGCGGGCGGAGGGCGAGGAGCTCGCCCGTACCTTCTTCGAGGCCGCGGCGGGCGGCGAGATGGACGCCCTGCTCGACATGCTCGCGCCCGACGTCGTCTACCACGGGGACGGCGGCGGCAAGGCGCGGGCGGTCGCGAAGTCGGTGACCGATCCGCACCGCGTCGGACAGCTGCTCATCGGCGGACTCCGCCGCCTCCGCTCCCTCGGCGCTTCCCTGCGGCCGGCCGTGATCAACGGCCGGCCGGGCGCCCTGATCGTCGACGCCGAGGGACGGGTGGCCAGCGTGGTCGAGCTCGACATCGTCGACGGCGCGGTGCGGGCGGTCCACACCGTGTCCAACCCCGACAAGCTCGGCCACCTCGGCCCCGTGTCCGACATCGGCCGCCTGCCGGAGAAGGGGCCGGAGGGGCAGTAGGCGTCAGGAGGACGGGACGGCGAAGGCCCTCAGGCTGCCCGTCGTGCCAGGACCAGCCGCCAGTTCGGCGTTCCGTCCGGCCTGCGGCCGAAGTGGTCCAGGGGGAGCGTCTCCACCGTGAAGCCGGCCGCGCGCAGGTCGGTGCGTACGCCGCTCAGCGGGAAGGTGCGGTAGTACATGACGAACGGCGGGCGCCAGACGGCATTGCGCACGCGCATCACCGCGTCGAAGCCGGACAGGACCCACCACGCCGGGCGGCTCGGCGGGATCGGGGCGCCGATCGGGAAGGCGAACACGCCGCCGGGACGCAGGGCCCCGTGGACCCCGGCGAAGACCGCGGGGCGCTCGTCCGGCAGGAAGTGGCCGAAGGCGCCGAAGCTGACCGCCAGGTCGTAGGAGTCCCCGAGCGTGGCGGGGAGCGCCCGGGCGTCGGCCCGTACGAGGTCCACGCGCTCCTCGGGGTGGGCGAGCCCGGCCTCGGCGAGCATGCCCTCGCTCAGGTCGACCCCGGTGACCCGCCCCCGGCACAGCCGCCGCAGCATGCCGAGACCCGCGCCCGTACCGCAGCACACGTCGAGTCCGGCGCCGAAGGTGCCCTCGTGGCGGGCGAGCGTCTCCTCGACCGCGTCGAGCATCCGGTCGGGGGTGCGGAAGGGGGTCTGGTCGAACTTCGGCGCCAGCAGGTCGTAGCCCCGCTCGACGGAGGAGAAGGCCTGTACGGCCAGTTCGCGGAGGGTCGGGCCCTGGGAGGTGAACACATGCTCAGCCTATTGAATCCTCCCCTCCCTGGAGGGATGGGATTCCTCGCGCTCCGGAGCCGATCGGGGATTTCTCGCTCGCACTGCCAGGCCCGGGCCCGGACCGGGGCATGCGGCGGCCGCGGTGGTCCCCCTCCTGGCCACCGCGGCCGCCGTTCCCCCGTGCACCCCCGGTTGTCCCCCCGTGACCCCCGGTCCCCCGTGGTACGTACTGCGGTACGGCCCGGATCCCCGTTTCCCCCGTGTTCCCGGGCCGTACGTGTCTGTGAGGCCTACACCCCCACCTACAGGCCGCCACCGGCCGCGTGGTTGTCCATCGTCACGATGTCCTCGCCCGCGGCGTGGTTGTCGAGCGGCTTGAGCGGCTTGATCGGCTCGCCCGCCGCGTGGTTGTCCATCGGTGTGATGTCGACATCCGAAGGGTGGGTGTCGAGCGGCGTGATCTCGCCGTCGGTCGGCAGGACGTTCTCGTTCGTCGTCATCGGATCTCCTGATGGTGGGTAGGACCCGTTCGGCAATTCCCCCGCGGATCGCCGAACGGGTGGTCTTGCAGTCGACCCTGGTGCCCCCCGACACGTCGAGTCGATGAACACCATCCTGGCGGATGGTGATAAACGAACGATGAACGCCTCGTTCAGCGCCCCCGGTGCTGCGCCTCAGGCCGCGATCTCCGCCGCCAGCAGGGCCTGCACCTCGGCCAGTTCCGGCGACTTGAGCTGCGTGAACACGACTTCCGCGTCCCGCCAGCACACCCGCGCCCGGTCCCGCTGACCCAACTGCCGCAGCGCCCGGCCCAGTACGGTCAGCACTCTGGCGCGGTTCCACTCGCCGCCGATGCCCCGCAGCGCGATGGCCTGTTCGGCGTGCGAGGCGGCCAGCGTCGGCCTGCGCGCGGCCAGGTGGACCTTGGCGAGCCGGAAGTGCGTCACGCCCTCCCACAGCGGCTGCCGGTTCTCGTGGAACAGCGCGAGGGCCTTGTTCAGCTGGGAGTGCGCGTCCGGGAGCCGGTCGGCCTGGGTGAGGGCGATGCCCAGCGCGTAGCGGCCGTTGGCCAGGCGCAGGGTGAGCCCCATCCGGTCGTAGATGGCGATGCCCTGCTCGGCGAGTTCGATGGCGCTGGCGAGCCGGCCCTGCTCCACGTGGATGCGGGAGAGGTTGCACAGGGCGCTGGCCTCACCGACGTAGTTGGCGTCGGCCCGGAAGTTGGTGATGGCCTCCAGCAGGTACCGTTCGCCGTCGTCGTAGCGGCCCTCGTAGATGGCGATGATGCCCCGGTCGTTGGGCGCCCAGCAGCTGGGCAGCACGTCGCCGGCGGCGCGGGCGAGCAGCGTGGCCCGGCGGGCCTCGTCGTCGGCCTCGACGAAGCGGCCCGCGACCAGGTGGGTGTTGGTGAGGGTGGTCCGGGCGCGGCCCTCGGCGTACGGGTCCTTCGCGGTCTGCGCGGCGTCCCGCAGCGCGGTGGCGGCCGACTCGTACTGCTTGGAGTTGGCGCCCGACTCGGCGAGGTCCTTGGCCGCCCACAGCAGGTCCACGGCCCGGCGGAGCAGGCCCGGAGTCCCGGCGTCCCCGGCCGCGGGCGTGCCCGCGTCCCCGGCCGCGGATACCTCGCGCTGCCCGGCCGGGCGCGCGGCGGCCTGCCGTACGCAGGCGAGCAGCGGGTCGGCTTCGGCGTACAGCCAGTCCTGAGCGGAATGCGGCTCCGTGAAGACCAGGCCGGGATAGCGGGTGGCCGACAGGTGGGCCACGAGCCGGTCGCCGGGCCGCTCCAGGCCGTACACCCCGGCGGCGGTGGCCAGGTAGAAGTCCAGCAACCGGTCGAGGGCGGCGTCGCGCGCGTTCGGCGGCTGCTCGTCGCGCTCGGCGCAGGCACGCGCGTAGAGCCGTACGAGGTCGTGGAAGCGGTAGCGGCCGGGCGCGGCCGATTCGAGGAGGGAACAGTCGACTAAGGCTTCGAGCAGGTCCTCGGTGTCGTGCTCCGGCCGGTCGAGTACGGCGGCTGCCGCCGCGAGCGAGATGTCCGGCCCGTCGGGCAGCCCCAGCAGGCGGAACGCACGCTGCTGAGCGGGCTCCAGCTGTCCGTAGCCCAGCTCGAAGGTGGCCTTGACGGCGAGGTCGCCGGCCTGCAGCTCGTCCAGGCGGCGGCGCTCGTCGGCGAGCTTCGCGGCGAGCACGGAGACGGTCCAGGTGCGGCGGGCGGCGAGCCGGGAGGCGGCGATGCGGATGGCCAGCGGCAGGAACCCGCAGGCGCCGACCACGTCGAGGGCGGCCTGGCGCTCGGCGCCGACCCGCTCGGCCCCCACGATCCGCGTGAACAGCTGGAGCGCCTCGTCGGGGCTCATCACGTCGAGGTCGACGAGGTGCGCGCCGGCCAGGCCCGCCATCCGGACCCGGCTGGTGACGAGGGCGGCGCAGCCCGCGGTCCCCGGCAGCAGCGGGCGGACCTGGGCGGCGTCGCGGGCGTTGTCGAGGAGCACCAGGACACGGCGGCCGTCGAGGGTGGAGCGGTAGAGCGCGGCCCGTTCGGCGGGGGAGTCGGGGATGGAGGCGTCGGGGGTGCCGAGGGCGCGCAGGAAGGAGCCGAGGACGGCCTCGGGCTCGGCGGGGCGGGCCTCGGTGCCCTGGAGGTCGACGTAGAGCTGCCCGTCGGGGAAGTGCGGGCGGGCGGCGTGCGCGACGTGCACGGCGAGGGTGGTCTTGCCGACGCCGCCGATGCCGGCGAGGGCGGAGACCGCCATCACCTGGCCCTCGGCGCCGGTGAGAATCTCGCCGAGGTCCCGCACGAAACTGGACCGGCCGGTGAAGTCGGAGACGGTGGCGGGCAATTGGGCGGGCCTCACGTGGACGGGCGCGGCGGCCGGTGCCGGGTCTTCGGCGCGGGCCAGCTCGGAGTCGGCCCGCAGGATGCGCTGCTGGAGCTCGGCGAGTTCGGGGCGCGGGTCGACGCCGAGTTCGTCGGCGAGGAGCCGGCGGGTGTCGGCGTAGACGGCGAGGGCCTCGGCCTGGCGGCCGCTGCGGTAGAGGGCGAGCATCAGCAGCTCCCGCAGCCGCTCCCGCAGCGGGTGGGCGGCGGTGAGGGCGGTGAGCTCGGAGACGGCCTCGGCGTGGTGGCCGAGCTCCAGGTCCAGGTCGAGGCGGGTTTCGAGCAGTTGGAGGCGCCATTCGGCGAGCCGGGTGCGCTCGGTCTCGGCGTGCGGTCCGGGTACGCCGGCCAGCGGTTCGCCGTCCCAGACGTCCAGGGCGCGGGCCAGCAGCGTCCGGGCGAGGGCGCGGTCGCCCTTGCCGTCGCTCCCGCCGTTCCCGGGGCTGTCGGCCCCCTTCGTCTTCCCGGCGCGTGCGGCTTCGGCGTCGGCGGCGAGGGCGCGGGCGATGCCGAGGTCGAGGGCCTCGGGGTGGGGCAGGCGGATCGCGTAGCCGCCGGACTCGCTGACGAGGAGACCGGGTTCGAGGACCTTGCGCAGGCGGGAGGCGTACGTACGGATGGTCGCGAGGGCCTGCTGCGGCGGGTCCTCGCCCCAGATGGCGTCGATGAGCTCGGGCGCGGTCGCGGTGCGGCCCTCGCGCAGCAGGAGCACGGCGAGCAGCGCCCGCTGCTGCGGGGTCCCGGAGCTCAGCGCCTCGCCGCCGCGCCAGGCCCGGATGGGTCCGAGCACGGCGAACCGGTTGCCTCCGGCGGCGGAGGGCTGCTGCGGGGTGCCGGTGGCGGCTTCGGTCCCGGGTTCCGCGGCGGGCGCTGCTTCGACTCCGGGTCCCGCGGCGGCGGCAATGGCGGTATCACCGGACTCGGGGTGGTTCCGCTGGTGCGGGATGGCCGGTGTGCCGTCCATCTGGTCTCCCCCCTGCCTTCCATAGGTGTAAGGGTCAGTCTGCCCTGTGTTGCGCGTACACGTCAGTCCGTAACGGACCCGGTCCTTACGGATATGGGCCCTGGTCCTTGCGGACGAGGGCCCGGTCCCGGCGGATCGGGGACCCCGTCCCTGCGGATCAGAGACCCCGTCCGTGCGGATCGGGTTCCCGATCCGCACGGATCAGGTCCGATTGCCGCGCACGAGGCCCCGATCGCGGGGGATCCGGCCCTGATGGCTGCGCATCAGGGCCCGGCCGCTGCGGATCGGGGTCCCGGTGCTCGTGGATCGGGATCCCGCCCCGCCCAACTAGCTGACGGTTCGTCAGATTGACGCTACCGTGAGGGCATGGAGACCTTCCCGAAGATCATCTCGGTGGACGACCACACGGTTGAGCCCCCCAACGTCTGGCGGGACCGGCTCCCGTCCAAGTACCACGACGTCGGCCCCCGCGTCGTCCGCGCCCCCCTGAAGGAAATGACCTTCCTCGGGGGCAAGTTCGCCCCCGTGATGGGGGCCAAGGGCGACGACGGCCCGATAGGCGACTGGTGGGTGTACGAGGACCTGCACCGACCCCTCACCCGACTCGACACGGCCGTCGGCTACGACCGCGACGAGATCAAGCTCGAAGTCATCACGTACGAGCAGATGCGCCCGGGCTCCTTCTCGGTTCCCGACCGGCTCGCCGACATGGACGTCAACCACGTCCAGTCCGCCCTCTGTTTCCCGACCTTCCCGCGCTTCTGCGGCCAGACCTTCACCGAGGCCAAGGACCGCGAGCTCGGCCTGCTCGGCGTGCGCGCGTACAACGACTGGATGGTGGAGGAGTGGTGCGGCCCCGACGCCGCCGGCCGCCTCATCCCGCTCACCCTCATCCCGCTCTGGGACGCCCGCCTGGCCGCCGCCGAGGTCCGCCGCAACGCGGCGCGCGGGGTCCGCGCGGTCGCCTTCTCCGAGATCCCGCCCCACCTCGGGCTCCCCTCCATCCACACGGACGAGTGGGACCCCTTCCTGGAGGCGTGCAACGAGACCGGCACGGTCATCGCCATGCACATCGGCTCCTCCTCGCGCATGCCCTCCACCTCGGCGGACGCCCCGCCGGCCGTCGGCTCCACCATCACCTTCGCCAACTGCTGCTTCTCGATGGTGGACTGGCTGATGAGCGGCAAGTTCGAGCGCTTCCCGAACCTCAAGATCATGTACGCGGAGGGCCAGATCGGCTGGATCCCGTACATCCTGGAGCGCGCGAACGTGGTCTGGGAGGAGAACCGCGGCTGGGGCGGCGTCGCCGACAAGGTGCTGCGTCCGCCGTCGGAGCTCTTCGCGGAGCACGTCTTCGGCTGCTTCTTCGACGACGCCTTCGGCCTGAAGAACCTCGACTCCATCGGCGTCGCCAACGTCCTCTACGAGACCGACTACCCCCACTCCGACTCCACATGGCCCAAGTCCCGCGAGGTCGGTGAGTCCCAGATGGGCCACCTGGCCCCGGACGTGGTGGACCGCATCGTGCGCGGCAACGCGATCGACCTCCTGGGCCTGACCCCGGAAGGCCTCTGGCCGGGGGCGTAGCGCGCGGCGGGGGCCGGGGGGGGTGGCCCCGGGGGGCGGGGCGCCGGGCGCCCGGGGGGGCGGAGCGGCCCGCCGGGGGGGGGGCGGGGGGGGGGCGCGCGGGGCCGGCGC
>NZ_JBEXPT010000106.1:0-23043 GCF_040612195.1 Streptomyces sp. NPDC006450
GCGCGCGGCGCGCGCGGCACGGGCGGCCCCGGAGCCCCCGGCGGGCCGGCGGAAGTGATCCGTGCCTGCCGACTGGCCATGGGAATCGGGATGTTGGCGATGCTGCTCACGATGTGAGGCCGTGGGCGGGCGGGGGAAACGTGTCATGCGTCACCCTTGGCCCGGACCATACCCGCAGGTAGTCGCACGCTCCTAGGGTGGGGCCCATGATGGTCCCCGCCGCTCTCCTGCTGCTCGGCGCCCTGACCGCGGTGCTCGCACCCCGCCTGCTGGCCCGGGCCGAGTGGCCCGAGCGCGAACCCGTCGTGGCCCTGTGGACGTGGCAGTGCGTGGTGGGCGCCGTGCTCCTGTGCCTCGCGCTGTCGATGCTGCTGAGCGCGGCCGCCGCCTGGCAGGCCGTACGGGGCGGACTGTTCGCCCCGGCTCCGCACGGCGTGGTCGACGCCTACGCGCTGGGCGCCGCGGGCGGGCTCTGGGCCTCGGGCACCGCCGTCGCACTGGCGGGCGGCGGGCTGTGGACCGGCGCGATGCTGGCCCGGGAGATCCTGCGGGCCCGCGCCCGGCGCCGCGCGCAGGGCGCCGAACTCCTGGTGCGGGCCCCACTGTTGCCCGGGGAGCAGTCCTCCGGGGCGCGGCTCGTGGTCCTGGAGGGGCGGCGGCCCGACAGCTGGTGGCTGCCGGGTCCGGCCCCGCGGCTGGTGGTCACGACGGCGGCGCTGGGCCGGCTCAAGGGGAGTCAGCTGGACGCCGTACTGGCCCACGAGCAGGGACACGCGGCGGCCCGGCACGACTGGCTGCTGCACTGCTCGCGGGCGCTGTCCGGAGGGTTCCCGCAGGTCCCGGTCTTCGCGGCGTTCGAGGCGCAGATGCACCGGCTGGTGGAGCTGGCGGCCGACGACGTGGCCTCGCGGCGGTACGGGCGCCTGACCACCGCCCTGGCCCTGATCGGCCTGAACGAGGACCGCGGGGTCTTCGGCCCGTCCCCCGCGCCGGACGCGCACGTCCCCGAGCGGGTCCGGCGGCTGCTCGCGGCCGCGCCGCGGCTGTCGGCCGTACGCCGGCTCCGGCTGACGGCCCTGGCGACGCTGGCTCCGGCGATTCCGCTGCTGGTGGCGTTCGGACCCGGGTTGGGCGCGCTCGCGTAAGGACCGGCCGCCGGGGATCGCGGGTCCGTCGCCTGCGGGGCATCGGCGCCGCCGGGTGCGAGGATCGGCCGATGCGGAGCGATCACGTACGGTTGTGGACCCCATTGGTGTGCGTGCTGCTCGCCGCGGTGGCCGTGCTGACGGTCCTGGTGGCCGTCCGCTGGGGTCCGCTCCTGTCCCTCGACGGCCGGATCGCGGGGGGTCTGCACTCCTACGCCGTCTCCCGTCCCGGGGTCACCCGGCTGATGCGCGTGCTCACCGACTGGGTCTGGGACCCGTGGGCCATGCGGGCCCTGGCCGGAGCCGCCTGCGTGTGGCTGTGGTGGCGGGGCGAGGGCCGGTGCGCGCTGCGGATCGCGCTGGCCACCCTCGCGGCCTCGGCGGCCAGTCAGGGGCTGAAGGTCCTGGTGGGCCGGGAGCGGCCGGTGTGGGCGGATCCGGTCGACTCCGCGGACTACGCCGCCTATCCGTCGGGACACGCCCTGACGGCGATGGTGGTCTGCGGTCTGCTGGTGTGGCTGGTCGCGCGCCGGTCCGCGGATCCGTTGACACGCCCGTCCGTGCGTCCGTCCATACGCCCGTCCACGCGTCCGTTCGCACGGTCCGTCGCGGCCCTGGCACTGCTCCTGGCCGCGGTCTCGGTCCTCGGGGTCGGCTTCACCCGGATCTACCTCGGCGTGCACTGGTTCTCGGACGTCCTGGCGGGCTGGCTCCTGGGCGCGGTGCTCGTAGCCCTCACGGCCGCGGTCTCGGACGGTGCCTGCTCTGGGCGATCCCCCGTGTCGCCCAGAGCAGGCGGTCCGGTGCGCTGAGTATACTGGCTCCGAGCCAGTCAACGCAGGAGCAAGCATGTCCCCGCGCAGCGCATCGGTCAATGAAGAATTGCGCAGGCGTTCCCGGCAGCGGCTGCTGCACGCCACGGTCGAACTCGTCGCGGAGCGCGGCTACGAGGCCACCACCCTCGGCGACATCGCCGACCGTGCAGGAGCCGCCCGCGGCCTGGTGTCCTACTACTTCCCGGGCAAGCGCCAGCTCCTGCAGTCCGCCGTGCACCGGCTGATGCACCTCACCCTGGAAGCGGCGCTGGAGCGGGAGCCCCGGCCCGACGGACCCGACGACGGCCGGGAGCGCCTGGCCCGGGCCATCGACGCGATCCTCGGGCTGGCCGTGGACCGGCCCCGGCTGATGCGGACCCACATGGCGGGGATCCTGCAGGCGGAGGGGTTCGTCCAGTGCGTCGAGCAGCAGCGGCTCGCGGAGCTGCTGCGGGACACGGTCGTGCGGTACGGATCGACGGACGTCGACACCGACTACCCGCTGCTGCGGGCGCTGCTGATGGGGGCGGTGGTGGCGGTGCTGCTGCCGGGCGCGCCGATGCCGGCGGCCCGGCTGCGGGCCGAGCTGTTCCAGCGGTACGGGCTGGACTGGGAGTGGGGTGTCCCGCCGGACGGCGGACCGCCCGGCGGAACCTTTCCCTCGCCCCGTTAGTGGTATTCGGGCTGGGTCTGCACGTTGAGCCGGTTCAGCCACACCCACTTGGCGCTGTCGGTGCGCCAGTCGTCGAGCCGCAGCACGTCGAGGCCCTTGGCGATGTCGTTCGAGTAGATGTGCCCGTTGTAGTAGTACGCGGACCAGGAGCCGCCGAGGCCGAGCTTGTCGGTGGTCAGCGGGCCCCGCTCGAAGTAGGCGATCTCCTTCGGGCTGGTGGAGTCGGTGAACTCCCAGACGGAGATGCCGCCCTGGTACCAGGCCTGGACCATGATGTCGCGGCCGCCGCCGACCGGGATCAGCGAGCCGTTGTGGGCCACGCAGTTCTCGGTGTCGGCCTGCAGGCGCGGGATCTTGAAGTAGCTCTTGAAGACGAGCTTGCGCTGGTCGCCGCGGCCGGTGATCTCGTAGATGCCGTCGGCTCCCCGGTTGGGGCCGGTGGCCTCGTTGCAGGTGGCGCCGCCACCGCCGCCCAGCTCGTCGGTGAACACCACCTTGTCGGCGCGCTCGTTGAAGGTGGCCGAGTGCCAGAACGCGAAGTTCACGTTGTCCTGGACCCGGTCGATGACGCGCGGCTCCTCGGGCTTGCTGATGTCGAAGAGGATGCCGTCACCCATGCAGGCGCCCGCGGCGAGGTCCTTCGAGGGCAGCACGGTGATGTCGTGGCAGCCGGTGGTCTTGGAGACGCCCGGGTTGGTGGGCGCGCCCGGGTTGCCGCCGTCCGGGAAGAGGATCGGGAAGGCCACGACCGCGGCCTGCGTCGGGCTCTTCCTGGGGACCTTCACGACCGAGATGCCGTCGTGCGGCGGCTTGCAGTCGGGGAAGGCATCGTTCGGGTTGTACGAGGAGACGTAGAGGTAGGCGTCCCGGCCGCCCGGCACCAGCGTGTGGGTGTGGGAGCCGCACGGGGTCTCGACGGACTTGATGTACTTGGGGTTCTTCTTGTCCTTGATGTCGAAGATCTTGATGCCCTCCCACGAGGACTTCTCCGTGGCGGGCTGCGAGACGCTGTTGCAGGAGTCGTCGCTGCGCGAGGAGTCGGTGGACAGGAAGAGCAGGTCCCCGTCGACCGAGATGTCGTTCTGCCCGCCGGGGCAGAGCACCTCGGTGACCTTCTTCGGCGCCTTGGGGTTGCCGATGTCGTAGATCGTGAAGCCGTTGTAGCTGCCCGCGTAGGCGTACTTGCCCTGGAACGCCATGTCGGAGTTGATTCCGGTCGGGTCGGAACTGGGGATGTTGGCGAGGGGTTTGATGTTCCGGCTGTGGACGATCTCGTCCTGGCCCGGTATCTCGCCGGGCGCCAACTCCCGGCCCGCGCCGGCCGCGGTGGCGGCGCTTCGTGGCGCACCCGCGCCCGGGAGCAGGTCTCCCGGGTCGGGGGTGGCGGCCGCGGGTCCGGCCGCCAGTAACGTGGTGAGGAGTCCGGCCGCGGCTGCGGCCACTCCCAGGGATGTGCGCCGTCTGCTGGTGTGCATCGAGGTCACTGTGCCCTCCCATGAGTCCGATCGGTTCCGCCCGTGGTGGGAACGGAACGCGGACCCCGGCAGTATGGTCCTTTGCATGGACATGGCGAAAGTCTCACTCGGGCGAATCGTCGGAGCGGCCCTGACCGTCGGGCTCCTGCTCCCCCTCACCGGCTGCCGCGACGGCGGCGGGCCGGACGGCGCGGCCGACGGCAAGCCGATGGTGATCGCCCCCGGCAAACCCGGCGAGAAGGCGCGCACCATCTCCCCCGAACAGGCGGCCGGGGAGCTGCCCGACGACACCCCCAACGCGGCCGACCGAGCGTACGTGCGGAACATGATCGAACACCACGGGCAGGCGCTGACCATGAGTGCGCTCGCTGCGGACCGGGCCGCGGCCGACGGGGTCAAGCGGCTCGCCGAGCGGATCGCGGCCGCGCAGAAACCCGAGATCGGCGCGATGGAGGGATGGGCCGCCCGGAACCCCGCACCCGGCCCCGACCCGGGAGCCCACGACCACGGGACGATGCCCGGCATGGCCACCGCGCAGCAGCTGGAGGAACTGACCGCGGCCAGGGGTGCGGACTTCGACCGGCTCTTCCTCGCTCTGATGACCGCCCACCACGAGGGCGCCCTGAAGATGGCGGGCGAGGTCCTGGCCTCGGGCAACAACGCCGCCGTGGAGGAGATGGCCAACGAGGTGGCGGCCACCCAGAGCGCCGAGGTCCACCGGATGCGCGCGATGGGCTGACGGCCCGGTCACCCGGTGTCATGCTGGGAACACCTGCGGGAGGAGCTCCGCCGTGCTTCGTATCGCCGTCGTCGGATCGGGCCCCAGCGGGGTCTACTCCGCACAGACACTCGTACAGCAGCGTGAGGTGCCGGGGATCCTGGTCGACGTGCTCGACCGGCTGCCCGCTCCGTACGGACTCGTGCGCTACGGGGTGGCCCCCGACCACGAGAAGATCAAGTCCCTGCAGAGCAGCCTGCGCACCGTGCTGGAGGACGAGCGGATCCGCTTCCTCGGGAACGTCGAGGTCGGCGGAGAAGCGCTGCCCACCGCCCGGCTCCTGGAGCTGTACCACGCGGTGGTCTACTGCGTCGGCGCGGCCCGGGACCGGATGCTCGGCATCCCCGGCGAGGACCTCGTCGGGGTGCACTCCGCCACGGCCTTCGTGTCCTGGTACAGCGGCCACCCGGACGCGGCCGCCGAGGCCTTCGGCCTGCCCGGGGTGGATTCGGCGGTCGTGATCGGCGCGGGGAACGTGGCCGTCGACGTGACGCGGATCCTGGCCCGGGGCGTACCGGAGCTGACCCCCACCGACATGCCGCAGCCCGCCCTGGGCGCGCTCGGCGCCAGCGCGGTGCGCTCGGTCCACATGGTGGCCCGGCGCGGGCCCTCGCAGGGCAAGTTCACCACCAAGGAGCTGCGCGAGCTGGGCACGATGCCGGGCGTGGACGTGCTGGTGGACCCGGCGGAGCTGGCCGTCGACCCGGCGTACGCGGACCCGGGCGCGGCCCTGCCCACGGCGAACCGGCGCAACGTGGAGGTGCTGCGCGGCTGGGCGGCCGCCCCGGCGGGCGGCGGGGACCGGCGGATCTCGCTGCGGTTCTTCCTGCGCCCGGTGGAGGTGCTCGGCGGACCGGACGGGCGGGTCACCGGCATGCGTTTCGAGCGGACCGCTCCCGACGGCCGGGGCGGGGTCACCGGTACCGGTGTCCACGAGGACGTCCCGGCCCAGCTGGTCCTGCGTTCGGTGGGGTACCAGGGCGTCCCGCTGGACGGGCTGCCCTTCGACGGGCGGCGCGGTACGGTCCCGCACGCGGCGGGCCGGGTGCTCCGGGAGGGCCGCGCATCCGTCGGCGAGTACGTGGCGGGCTGGATCAAGCGCGGCCCGACCGGGGTCATCGGCACCAACCGGCCCTGCGCGAAGGAGACGGCCTCCTCCCTGCTCCAGGACGCGGGGGCGCTGGCCCGGCGCGACCGCGAGCGGGACCCGCTGGAGGCCCTGCGGGAGGCGGGGCTGCGACCGGTCCGGTGGCCGGGGTGGCTGGCCATCGAGACGGCGGAGGCGGAACTCGGGCGGTCCCTGGGCCGGCGCTCCGTCAAGATCCCGGACTGGGCGGGCCTGCTGGCCGCGGCGGGCGGCACGGACTGATCCCCGGGCCCCCGGCCGTCAGGACCGGGCCCCGTCCACGGCCCGATCTGCCGGCCCGATCTGCGTTGCGGGCTCCGGCCCGGTCTCCGGGCCTGGCCCGGGGTGTGCCCTCAGCCCCGGTCGCGCGTCTCCTCGGCGGCGGCCGCCGCGAGGACGCCGTCGAGGAGCCCGGGGAACAGCTCCGCCAGCTCGGCGCGGCGCAGTCCGTTCAACTTGGCCGTGCCGCGGTAGGACTGGCGCACGACACCGCTCTCGCGCAGGACCCGGAAGTGGTGCGTGGTCGTGGACTTGGTGACCGGGAGCTCGAAGTGCGAGCAGACCAACTCGGCGTCCGTGGCCGCGAGGTCGCGGACGATGGAGAGCCGGACCGGGTCGGACAGGGCGTGCAGGACCCCTTCGAGCCGGATCTCGGCGGCCTCGGGGTGGGCGAGGACACGGGCCGCGTCACGTTCCGTCATGTCCGTACTCCACTCGCTGGGTGGTACCGCGATTGCGGGTGTGCCCCCATCGTACGAGAACCATCGTAGGAGCGGGGCCGAACGGCCGGGTGCGGCGCGGGAGCCCGGCCCCCGCGCCGCACCGGTTCACCACGAGCGGAGGTACTGCTCGGGCGTACGGAGCTCCGCACCGAGCTCGGCGGCCGCGCGGCGGGCCCAGAACGGGTCGCGCAGCAGTTCGCGGCCCAGCAGGACGGCGTCGGCCTCGCCGTTGGCCAGGATCTTCTCGGCCTGCTCCGGTTCCGTGATCAGGCCCACGGCGGCGACCGGAAGGGTGGTCTCGGCCTTGACCCGGGCCGCGAAGGGCACCTGGTAGCCGGGGCCGACCGGGATCGTCACGCCGGGGGCGAGGCCTCCGGTGGAGACGTCGAGGAGGTCGACGCCGTGCTCCTCCAACAGCCCGGCCAGCCGGACCGTCTCGTCGGCGGTCCAGCCGTCCTCCTCCAGCCAGTCGGTGGCGGAGATCCGGAAGAACAGCGGCAGTTCCTCGGGCCACACCGCCCGTACGGCGTCGACGACTTCGAGGGCGAGGCGGGTGCGGTTCTCGAAGGAGCCTCCGTACGCGTCCGTGCGCTTGTTGCTGTGCGGGGAGAGGAACTCGCCGATCAGGTAGCCGTGGGCGCCGTGGATCTCGACGACCTGGTAGCCGGCGGCGAGCGAGCGCCGGGCCGCGGCCGCGAACTGCTCGACGACGTCCCGGATCTCCCGGACCGTCAGCTCGTGCGGGGCCTGGTGGTCCGCGGAGAACGGCACGGCGCTCGGGGCGCTGGGCAGCCAGCCGTGCGCCTCGGGTCCGACGGGGCGCCCGCCCTCCCAGGGGCGGTCGGTGGAGGCCTTGCGGCCGGCATGGCCGAGCTGGATGCCGGGGACCGCGCCCCGGCTCTTCACGAAGGAGGTGATCCGGCGCAGCGCCTCGACCTGCCGGTCGTTCCAGATCCCGAGGTCGTACGGCGAGATCCGTCCCTCGGGGGCGACGGCCGTGGCCTCCTGGATGATCAGGCCGGTGCCGCCGGTGGCGCGGGCCGCGTAGTGCGCGAAGTGCCAGTCGTGGGCGACCCCGGTGTCCGGACCGGTGGGCTCGGCGCTGTACTGGCACATCGCGGCCATCCACACCCGGTTCGGGACGGTGACCGAGCGGATGGTCCACGGCTGGAACAGGGCGGCGAAGGATACGGGGGCAGCACTCATGAGGGGTCTCCAGAGGCGACTGGAAGCGCACCGGGGAACCGGCCGCTAAGTACGAGAGTCACCGTACTACGAAATCCCTCGTAGTACGAGACCTCTCGTACCACCGGGCGGGCTCGCGCGCCGCGACCTGCCTCTGTCAGTGGTCGGGTGCAGACTGGCGGAAACGCTGCCGTGCAGGACAAGGACGTCCGGAGGTGTCGGCCATGACCGACGTGGTACTGCTCGCGGGGACCCGCAAGGGCCTGTTCATCGGCCGCCGGAGCTCCGGCGGCACCTGGGAGTTCGGCGAGCCGCACTTCAACGCCCAGGCGGTCTCGGCCGTCGCCATCGACCGGCGCGGCGGTGCGGCCCGGCTCCTGGTCGCCGGGGACAGCACCCACTGGGGGCCGTCCGTCTTCAGCTCCGACGACCTGGGCGCGACCTGGCGGGAGCCCGCCGCGGCCGCCGTGAAATTCCCCGAGGACACGGGAGCCTCCCTGGAGCGGGTCTGGCAGCTCCATCCGGCCGGCCCCGAGGCCCCCGGCGTGGTCTACGCGGGCACCGAACCGGCCGCGCTGTTCCGCTCGGCCGACCACGGCGAGTCCTTCGAGCTGGTCCGCCCCCTGTGGGAGCACCCGACCCGGGACAAGTGGGTCCCGGGCGGCGGCGGCGAGGGCCTGCACACGGTGATCACCGACCCGGGCGACCCGGAACTGGTCACGGTGGCGGTCTCCACGGCCGGGGTGTTCCGGACCACGGACGGCGGGGCGAGCTGGACCCCTTCCAACAACGGGGTCTCGGCGGTGTTCCTGCCCGATCCGAACCCCGAGTTCGGCCAGTGCGTGCACAAGATCGCCCAGGACGCCGGGGACACCGGCCGGCTGTACCTGCAGAACCACTGGGGCGTCTACCGCAGCGACGACGCCGGGACCCGCTGGACGGACATCGGCGGGGGCCTGCCCTCCGACTTCGGCTTCGCGGTGGCCGCCCACCCGCACCGGCCCGGCACCGCCTACGTCTTCCCGCTCAACGCCGACTCCGACCGCGTCCCGGCGGAGCACCGCTGCCGGGTCTTCCGCACCACGGACGCGGGCGCGAGCTGGGAGCCCCTCACGAAGGGCCTGCCGGCCGGGGACCACTACGGCACGGTGCTGCGGGACGCGCTCTGCACGGACGACGCGGACCCGGCCGGGATCTACTTCGGCAACCGCAACGGCGAGCTGTACGCCAGCCAGGACGACGGGGACAGCTGGCAGTTGCTGGCCGAGCACCTCCCCGACGTCCTGTGCGTACGGGCCGCCGTGCTGGACGGCTAGGTGTATCGACCCGTACCGGCGTCCGTCCGCGTCCGTCCGCGTCCGGCCCGTCAGCCGGTGAGCCCGCGGGCCTCGCGCACGGCCTGTGCCAGTTGGCGTACGGCCGGATCCTCGGTGCTCCCGGCCAGCCGGTCCGCGTGTCCGGCCAGGCTCCCCAGCGGGACGGCGCCCGGCACCCGCTCCCAGCCGCCGTCGCGCTCGCGCAGGGCGGAGGCGAAGTAGGCCGCCACCGCGGTGACCTGGAAGCGGGTGGACGCCCCCGTCCACACGTCGCCGGACAGGGCCGCCGACTCGATCCGGCCGGACTCCTCGTGCGGCGCACGGGTGCGCGGGTCCAGCCAGCGCACCGTCGCCGTCGCGAGGTGTCCGGTGGCGCCGGGGCGCAGCCGCACCGCGTACAGGGCGGTCACGGTGTGGCCGGAGCCGACCTCTCCCCCGTCCACGGCGTCGTTCCTGAAGTCGCCGTCGGCGACGCGGCGGTCGTCGTAGCCGATCAGCCGGAACCGCTCGACGGTCTGCGGATCGAAGGCGACCTGCGCCTTGGCGTCGCGGGCCCGCAGCTGCACCTGCGCCGGGAGGTCCTCGCAGAACACCTTGCGGGCGCCTTCCGCGTCGGAGACGTAGGTGGTGTGTCCGTCGCCGCGGTCGGCGAGCTGTTCCATGAAGGCGTCGTTGTACTCACTGCCCACACCCACGCCGAACAGGGTGATGCCGTGCTCGGTCCGGGCCTCGCCGATCCTGTTCAGGATGGTGTCGGCGGAAGTGGCGCCGGTGTTGGCCAAGGCGTCGGAGAGCAGGACGACCCGGTTGGTGGCGCCGGGCCGCAGCGACTCGACCGCGACCTCGTACCCGCGGATGACCCCGGCCTCCACGTTGGTCGAGTCGGCGGTGCGCAGTGCGGCAACGACCTCGTGGATCCGGTCGCGGTGGCCCTCGACGCGGGTCATCGGCAGCCGGGTCTCGGCCTTGCCGCTGAAGGTGACGACGGCGACCGAGTCGTCTTCGCGGAGCTGGTCGGTCATCAGCTTCATGGAGGTGCGGACGAGGTCGAGGCGGCCCGGCTCGGCCATGGAACCGGAGACGTCCACGACGAAGGTGAGCGCCGCGGGCGGCCGGGCCTCCGCGCCGTCCGCCCCGCCGTTCCCCACGCGGGTGGCGAGGCCGACGCGGACCAGGGACCAGTTCGCCTCGGTGGTGCGGGCCCCGTCGACGGTGACGGAGAAGCCGTCGCCGTCGGGCTCCTGGTAGTCCTGCCGGAAGCTGTTGACGAACTCCTCGGGGCGCACGGTGGCCGGGTCGGGGAGCTTTCCGTCCGCGAGGGTGCGGCGGGCGTACCCGTAGCTGGCGGTGTCCACGTCGAGCGCGAAGGTGGAGAGGTAGTCGGCGGGCGGTGCGGTGGGGCGCCGCCCCTCGCTCTCCCCCTCCGCCCCTTCTCCGCCGGGGCGGGTGGCCGACGGCCGCGGCCCGGAGTCGCCGCCCTTCCACTCCCCGTCGGCGCTGCGGTTCGACCCGCCACTCCCGCAGCCGGTCAGCAGGAGGCCGCCGGCGAGGAGCGCGGCGCTCAGTCTGCCGTAGGTTCTCCGCCGGGCTGCCGGGCGGACCCTGCGGGATGTGCCGGGGGTACTGGGCGTGCGGGGTGTGCCGGGTGTGCGGTCCTCGTGGGGCTCCATGCCGTCTCCCTCGAACGTCGTCGGTGCTGAATGGGACGCCTGGGAAGGGAAGTTGGAGCAATCGAACCTGTTGCGAACAGGTATCGAAGCGACAACGGGCCACCGGGGAGGCGCCGCGGGCCCCGCGCGCGAGCGGTGGCACCGGGCGGCGGACTGGGCCAGTAGAGTGATCCGGTGGCAGCACGACCGTTGAACGAGATCGTCGAGCCGGGCTGGGCCCGCGCTCTGGAGCCGGTGGCGGCGCAGATCGCCGCGATGGGCGACTTCCTGCGCGCGGAGATCGCGGCGGGCAGGACCTACGTCCCCGCGGGCGCGAACGTGCTGCGCGCGTTCCAGCAACCCTTCGACGAGGTGAAGGTGCTGATCGTCGGGCAGGATCCGTACCCGACGCCGGGGCACGCGATCGGCCTCTCCTTCTCCGTGGCGCCAGAAGTCAGCCCGTGGCCCCCGAGCCTCGACAACATCTTCCGCGAACTGCACGCCGATCTCGGTACGGGGCGGCCCCGGAACGGGGACCTGACTCCGTGGACCCGGCAGGGCGTCCTGCTGCTGAACCGCTCGCTCACCACCGCCCCGCGCAAACCGGGCGCCCATCGCGGCAAGGGGTGGGAGGCGGTGACCGAACAGGCCATCCGCGCTCTCGCGGCCCGCGGCAAGCCCCTGGTGTCGGTGTTGTGGGGGCGCGAGGCGCGCAACCTCCGGCCGCTGCTGGGCGAGCTGCCGGCCCTGGAATCGGTGCACCCCTCCCCGATGTCCGCGGACAACGGGTTCTTCGGGTCCAGGCCGTTCAGCAGGGCGAACGACCTGCTGGTCCGCCAGGGCGCGCAGCCCGTGGACTGGCGGCTTCCCTCCGCAGGGTGACCGAAGCGCTGCACGGTATCTGACATTCCTCGGATAAATACGGACAGATGCCGCCGGAGAAGGCCCTGCCCGAACACCCGGTTTCGATAAACCAGTAGCATGCGGCGCCATGAGCTCCCCCACTGGGCCCGCAAATGGCCTGCCCGTACGAATGCCGCGACCCCGCCAGACCGGACGGCACCGCCGGCCCGAGCCCGCGGTGGCGCCCGAGGGCGCGCCCGCGCTGGTGCTCGCCGTGCCCGGTGCCCCTTCGGCCGCCTCGCGGGGGCTCGCGGAAGAGATCATCAGCATCGGCCGCTCGGAGCTGCCGGGCCTGGACGCCCGGGTCGGTTTCCTCGACGGTGACGACGCCTCCGAGTTCCCGTCCCTGTCGGGCGTGCTGAACGGCGTCGCCCACGACCGCGCCGCGCGCGCGGAGTCCGCCCGCGCCGCCGGGCAGGAGGTGCCCGCGCCGACCGGCCCGGACGCCGTGGTCGTGCCCCTGCTGGCCGGCCCCGACGGGGGTCTGCTGCGCCGCATGCGCCAGGCCCTGATGGACTCCTCGGCCGCCGCCGAGCTGGCCGACCCGCTCGGCCCGCACCCGCTGCTCGCCGAGGCGCTGCACGTGCGGCTGTCCGAGGCCGGTCTCGCCCGCGCCGACCGGGCCCGGCTCTTCAGCGTGACCACGGCCGCGGACGGCATCGTCCTGGCCACCACCGGCGGGGAGGAGGCCGTGCAGGCCGCGGGCATCACCGGCATGCTGCTGGCCGCCCGTCTCGCCGTGCCGGTGATGGCCGCCGCGCTGGACGAGGAGGGTTCGGTGGCCGCCATCGCCGACCAGCTCCGCCGCGAGGGTTCGGCGCAGCTCGCGCTGGCCCCGTACCTGATCGGCCCGGAGGCCGCCGAGGGACTCCTCGACACCGCCTGCAAGGAGGCCGGCTGCAGCGCCGCCGACGTGCTCGGCGCGTACCCCGCGCTCGGCAAGCTGGCCGTCGCGCAGTACTCCGCAGCCCTCGGCATCACCCAGGGCGCCGCCGCCCACTGACCCCCCTGCTCATGCCGTACGCACGAGGGCCCGCGCCCCGGACCGTTCTGAATCGAACGAGCCGGAGCGCGGGCCCTCGTACGTACGGCGCGGGTGGCGGCCGGGCCTCAGCCGAAGACCACGCAGCTGGCGGCGGGTACGGCCACCGAGCCGGCCCGGCGCGGCTCGCCGGTCTGCCGGTCCACGTCGAACCAGGTGACGTCGCCGGAGCGCTCGTTGGCCGCGTACAGCCGGCGCCCCGACGGGTCGGCGGCCAGATCGCGCGGCCAACTGCCCCCGCACGGCACCGTGCCCGTGAGCAGCGGCTTCTCCGCGCCGCCGGCGAGGGAGAGGGTGGCGATGGTGTCGGCTCCGCGGACGGCCGCCCAGACGAAACGGCCGTCGGCGGAGGCAACGACCGCCGAGGGGTAGGCCGCCGGGGCCCCTGGAGCGCCCGTGGAGGCGACCGGAACCTCGGCGACCGGTTCCAGCTCGCCCGACCCCCCGTTCCAGCGGCAGACGGTCAGCTGCGGCTCCAGCTCGTGAAGTACGTAGACCACCTCGCCCGAAGGGTGGAAGGCGAGGTGCCGGGGGCCGGTCCCGGCGCGCAGCGCGGTCTCGGTGTGGAGGGTCGGGGCTCCGGTGGCCGGGTCGAGCGCGCAGACCCGTACCGAGTCGGTGCCGAGGTCGACGCTGAGCACCCAGCGGCCGCCAGGAGCGGGCAGTACCTGGTGCGCGTGAGGGCCCTTCTGCCGGCCGGCGTCGGGGCCGGAGCCCTGGTGGGCCAGTACGGCGGCGGGCCCCCCGATCGAGCCGTCGGCGGCGAGCGGGAGGCTGCTGACGCTGCCTGAGGTGTAGTTGGCGGTCAGCAGCCGGCGCCC
This sequence comes from Streptomyces sp. NPDC006450, assembly GCF_040612195.1. Taxonomy (NCBI): domain Bacteria; kingdom Bacillati; phylum Actinomycetota; class Actinomycetes; order Kitasatosporales; family Streptomycetaceae; genus Streptomyces; species Streptomyces sp. NPDC006450. Next base: position 13,651 of record NZ_JBEXPT010000106.1, read on the forward strand.
GGCCACGCTGAGGTGGGTGGGGCCGGAGCCGCCGACACCGATGGTCGCGCCGAGGGGGGTGAGCCCCTCGCCGGTGGTCCGGAAGGCGCCCACGGCGCCCTGTTCGGCCTCGCTCACGGCGTACAGCACGCCGTTGACGGGGTCGTGGGCCAGGTACGAGGGGTCCGCGACGGCGTCCGTGGCCGAGAGCGGGGTGAGCGCTCCGGTGGCCGGATCCACGGCCGCGGTGGTGACACCGCGACCGCCCCCCGAGGTGAACGAGCCGATCCAGGCCCGGTGTCCGCCGCCGTCGGCCGTACGGTCCGTACCGCCCACACCACTGTCCGCGCCGCCCACGGGAGTTCCCTCTCAGCCGTTCCGGATCCGTTCGTGAGCGACGGTAACAGAAGGGTCTAGACCAAGTCCCGTCCCTGGGCCCGTTCCTGGGCGCCGGGGTGGTGGACGTAGGCGGTCGAGCTCGGCCGGTCCTCGTAGGTGCGGTGGAAGACCGGGGTCGCCGACCCGGAGATCGGCGGCACGATCCAGGACCAGTCCGCGCCCACGTCGCGGCCCTTGCGCTCCTCCTTCTCCAGGTGGGTCAGGAAGCGCCGGGACTCCGTGTGGTGGTCGGCGATGGTGACCTTGGCCCGGTCGAAGGAGTGCAGCACCGCCCGGTTGAGCTCGACGAGTGCGCGGTCCTTCCAGAGGGAACGGTCGCTCACGGTGTCGAGGCCCATGCGGCGGGCGACCGCGGGCAGGAGGTTGTAGCGGTCGGTGTCGGCGAGGTTGCGGGCGCCGATCTCGGTGCCCATGTACCAGCCGTTGAAGGGCGCCGCCGGGTAGTGGATGCCGCCGATCTCCAGACACATGTTGGAGATCGCGGGTACGGCGTGCCAGCGCAGGCCCCAGTCCGACCAGCCGTCACCGCCGGCCGCTCCGTCGGGGTGCTCGATGGGCACCTCCAGCACGGCGTCCGGGGGGACGTCGAACCAGCGGGGTTTGTCGTCGACCCCCTGCACGACCAGTGGAAGGAGGTCGAAGGGGGTGCCGGGGCCGCGGGACCAGCCGAGGGCGAGCAACGCGCTCGTGAGCTCGGCGTTGCGTGCGTCGCCGACGGTTATCGAGGGGTGGTCGCCGTAGCCGGCGTACCGGACCAGTTGCTCGCTCCAGATGACCGGTCCGGGACGGTCCGGGCCGTCGGGGGCGAAGACCGTGATGGTGGGGCGGACCCGGCCGCCGTTGGTGGCCTCGCGCAGGTGCTCGAAGCACTCTTCGGCTATCCCGTCCGCGTCGGTGAGGCCGCGGCGGTCGCGGACGCGCAGCGAGTTCCAGTACAGCCTGCCTATGCAGCGGTTGCTGTTGCGCCACGCGACGCGGGCGCCGTGCTCCAGCTCCTCGGGAGTGTGCCGGTACGTGTCCGTCTCGGCGAGCTCGGCCCGTACCGCGGCGAGCCGCCCACGCGGGTCACCCGCGTCCGGGTTCTCCCTGTGGAACAGTCGGATGAACTCCTCGGCCGCTTCCCACACCTGAGCGGTGCTGGAGCGCTGTTGAAGTATTTCCATTCCGGGCGGTTACCCCCTGTCCGACCAGGTCCACCCCGCGCGCCGGGCAGGCGCCCTGCCGGATGAATGTGCAAGGAACAATCACCCGTTGTACACGCCGCAGGTCAGCGCCGTGCGGAAGGCGCGCCCGGAACACTCCTCCGTGTGATCTTCACCGATCGGCCTGCGGAGGGGACATGGGCGGACGTACCATCCGCGGCACGTTCAGACGCGCGTCTCGTCGTGGATCACGCGCACCGCGGCGGTGGCGGCGACGACCGCGGAGCGGGCGCAGCCCAGTGCCTCGCGGGCCGTCTCCAGTCCGCCTTCGCGGCAGAGCAGCGCCGAGGCGTCGGCGGCGCAGTCGATCAAGTGCATGGCCACCCGGGCGAGTTGATCATCGGATCCGTACGCGTCGTCCACGGCCTTGCGCGCCCGGGCCAGCATGTCCAGGGCCTCCGTCAGCCCCGTCGGCGGAGTCCTGCGCTCGGAAAGAATGTCTCGCTTCACCGTCGCCACTCCCGCCACTGGTCATGTGGGCCATTTCGCGATCACCAGGCAGGAAGGATCCTGCCGTTCCGCTCCCCCGCGGCCAACGGGCCGAGGCATCCTGATCTTGCATTGCCGGAACAAGAAGGGGGTCCAGATGAACACCAACACCGCACATCCCGACATTGACGGCTGCACGTCGATCTGCGGGGACTGCGCGGCCGGTTACCGAAGGGCATTACGCGAGGGCGGCTTATCGGGGACCGCTCCGGCATGCCTGATCGCTTTCGGGCTGCTCCGGAAGCCGGCGGGCTCCGCCGACCACCTCCCGGTACCGCCCTCGGTCGCCGTGCTCACCCTCGCGCGGCCGATCAGGCAGGCCATCCTGGACCAGCGGGCCGCGCTGGACACGCTGATCGACTCCCTTTCCCCGATGGACGCCGTCTACCGGCACGAACGCCAGCGCCACAAGGCCCACGTGCAGCCGCTGATCGGCCGCGAGGTCATCGACACCGCCGTCCAGGGCGCCTTGGAGACCTGCTCGGAGGAACTGCTCAGCGCGCACCCCGAGGGCGGCCGCCCCTCCGGCGCGCTCGCCGACGCGCTGCCCCGCGATCTGTCCCTCGCCGGCCGCGGAGTCCGTCAGCGCACGATCTACGGCCACACGGTCCGCGCGCACGCCCCGACGCTCGCCCACATGGAACGGGTCACCCAAGAGGGCGCCGAGGTGCGGACGGTGGGCGACCGGTTCGAGCGGCTGATCGTGTGCGACCGGTCGGCCGCGTTCATCGCCGTGCTCGCCGAGAGCGGAGAGGAGGCGTATGCCCTGGAGATCCGCGAACCCGGCCTGATCCAGTACCTCACGAAGACCTTCGAGGCCGTGTGGGAACGGGCGGTCCCGGTCGAGTTCGACGCGACGGGACAACGCCCTCCCCGGCTCACCGACGAGATCCAGCAGGCGATTTTGGAACTCATGGTGCGGGGGCACACGGACGAGGCCATTTCCAAAAGGCTCGGCCTGAGTACCCGCACCATCGGCGCCCACATCAAACGCGCCGCGACCCGCTTCGGAAGCCGCAGCCGGGCCGAACTCGGCTTCAGCCTCGCGAGGGCCGGAGTCCTCGACGCCGGCCGGGACGCGCCCGGGCCGCCGTGGTCAGGCCCCCACCAGCGGGGAGCGTGACGCACTGCGCAGCGGACCGTCCAGCTGGGCGAGGAGCCGCTCCAGACCGTGCAGGTGCGCCAGCGCCGGCTCCGAGGCCGCCCGCGCGGGGTTCGGGGCCGTGGCGGCCGACCCCTGCTCCGCCTGCGTGCCCCGTTCCGCTTCCGGCGCCAGCAAGGCCTCCACGGCGGCCTCCACGCGCCAGCAGGCCGCCGCGAGGCGGGCGTCGTGGCTCGCGTCCGGGTCCGCGGCCACGGAGACCAGCCCGCGGACTTCCACGGCGCACTCGTCGAGCAGCGCGAGCACCCGGCGGGCCCTGGCCTTGCGGCCGCGGTAGGGGCTCAGCGGGTGGACGAGCGGAGCCAGGGAGAGCCGTACCCGGCCCAGGAACAGCTCCAGTTCCGCGGCGTGCGGCGCGGGGTCGGCGACCGGGGAGCCCGCGAGCCGGGCCGCGGCCTCGGCCGTGCAGGTGCGGACGCAGCGCAGCGCGCGCTGGATCCACATGTCGTTGGTCGCGTGCGTGGTCACCGGGAGCACCAGGATTACGGCCAGCCCGGCACACACCGCGCCGACGGCCGTCTGCTCCAGCCGAAGGACGAGCAGGCCGGGATCGAGTACGCCCAGCAGTCCGTAGAGCAGTCCGGCCATCACCGTGACGGCCATCATCATCCAGCTGTAGGACACGGCCGCGGTGTAGAAGATCCCGAAGACGCAGAGGGCCACCAGGACGGCCGTGGGCGCCGGCGCCCCGTTCAGCGGGATGGCCACCAGCAGGCCCGCGCCGATCCCGATGACCGTGCCCAGGACCCGGCGGAAGCCGCGGACCAGGGTCTCGCCGCGCGAGGCGGTGTTGACGAAGATCCACCAGGCGGTGCCGACCGCCCAGTACCAGCGGTCCTCCGACAGGGTCTGACCGATGCCCAGCGCGACCGCGCAGGCGGCGGTGGCCTGGAAGGCCTGGCGGGTGGTCGGCCGGGCCAGCCCGGTCCCGGGCGGCGCGGGAGGTACGGCGGCGGGCGGTACGCGCCGCTCGATCGGCCACAGGACGAACCGCACGGCGCCGGCGGACAGGAGGGCCAGTCCGACGGCCGCGTAGAGCTCCGGCAGCTGGCCGGGCAGGGCGTGCAGGAACTGCGTGATGAAGAAGTTCATGAACGCGAAGATCCCGAGGGCGTGGCCGCGCACCCCCCACCTGCGGGCGTAGACGCCGGCGAACACCACGGCGACGAACACCGCGTCGCGGGCGAGCGGTACGCCGTGCAGGGTGGTGGCCAGGGCGAGCACGGGGAAGCCGGCGGCGGGCAGCAGGGCGGTGGTCACGCGCTGGGCGCGCACGGTCGAGTCGGTCACGGTGAAGAGGGCGAGCAGGGCCGCCAGGCCCCCGGTGATCGACGCGACGAGCGAGAGCCCGCAGAGCTCGGCCACGGCCACCGCGAGAGCGACGCCGATGACGGCCCGTGTGGCGTTCCTGAGTCTTGCGCGCCCCGGATCCGGAGCCACGAACATCCTCTTCACGGCGGTGTGCCGCCCCCCTTGCGATGGAGCACGCCGGACCCGCCTCCGCCCGGGGGTGGTGGGCGGCGTACGGGCACGGCGAAGGCGCCACGGTCCGGAGCGGCCTCGTTGCCGTCCGGCGCTGCGTGGCGCCGTAGATACATGGATACGACACAGATAAGCATCCGCCGGGGCAATGGCTCAACTCGGCCCGCCTCGGGTGGGCCATTGGCACAGGTGAGAGCGGCGATCTTCGGCCACGGTGGGCCAACGGACCCGGGCGGCGGGTCAGTCCCCGGAAGCCTGCTCGGTCGGAACGCACAGGACCGGGATCGGGGAGAGGTGCAGGAGCTTGTGCGGGGTGGATCCGAGCAGGGCGCCGCGGATCGGACTGTCGCCCCAGCTCCCCACGATGATCACCCGGGCGCCGTGCCGTTCGGCCGCGTCGAGCAGTGCCTGGGCCGGTTTCGCGTCGGCCACCTCGACCGTGGACGGCACTCCCGCCTCGTCGGCGGCCGCCACCGCCCGCGAGAGCGCGCTGCGGCCGGCTTCCCGGACGGCCTCCCGGTGCGCCCGGTACTCCTCTCCGGTGGCTCCCGGGGCGGCGGCCCCGTACACGAGGACGAGCGGCTCGCCGAAGGCGGTGGCCACCTCCAGGGCCACGTGCAGGGCGCGCTCGGCTCCGGGCGACTCGTCGTACCCGAGGACGACGGACATCGTGGCTCCTCTCGGCTTGCGGTCGGTGCCGCGGTGCTGCCTGCGCCGCGGCGTTCAGGGCTCCGGTGCCCGGCGTTCAGGGCTTCGGCACCTCGGACCTTCGGGGCTTCCTGGCCGCGTGGACGAGGGCCGGGTCGGCGACGCCACGCCGCTCCTGCCAGAAGCGCCCGTCCCTGATCCGCCAGAAGCACATGACGAGGACGCCGACGACGGCGATGCCGATCCCGATGACCAGCGGCGGACCGAGGCCGAACCAGGAGACGCCGCTCGCCGAGTTCTCCGGGTCGGACATGTCGTCCACCGACTGCACGAGCAGCCAGGCCAGCAGGCCTGCGCCGACCACCGGGCCGAGGCCGATCAGCAGGAAGTTGTGCAGGCTCTCCAGCAGGTGGCGCCGGTAGTAGACGGCGCAGGCCAGGCCGGTCAGGGCGTAGTAGAAGGAGATCAGCAGGGAGAGGGCGGTCAGGGAGTCCAGGAGGGCGTTCTCGCTGATCTGGTTGACGGCGAGGTACCAGGCGATGGCGATGCCCGCCACCCACCAGGTGCTCACGTCCGGGGTCCGGAACCGGGGGTGGATGTGCGAGAGGTTCGGCGGCAGCGCGTGCCGGCGGGCCATGGACAGGGCGGTACGGGAGGCGGGGATGATCGTGGTCTGCGTGGAGGCGAGCGCGGAGGTGCAGACGGCGAGCAGCACGACCCAGTCCCAGCCACCCATGACCTCGTGCGCGAGGACCGCGAAGACGGCCTCCTCCTCGCCGGCGTTCTCGGCGAGGAACTCCGTCCCCGCGTAGGCGACGACCGCGAAGCCGACGGACAGGTACGTCACCAGAAGGACCACGGTGGACCAGATGCCGGCCTTGCCCGGTGCGGTGGCCGAGTTCTCGACCTCCTCGGTGAGGTTGACCGCCGACTCCCAGCCCCAGTAGATGAACACGCCGAGCAGCAGTCCGCCGGTGAGGGCGGCGCCGCCGGCGCCGAAGGGGTTGAGCCACTCGATCGCGGGTCTGGTGCCGTCGAGGCTGCTGGTGCCGGCGTAGACGCGGTAGAGGGCGACGACGGCGAAGACCAGCAGGAAGAAGACCTGGGCGAGGATCAGGACGTCCTGGAGACGGGCCGACATCTCGGTGCCGATGACGCAGACGGCCGTCATGGCCAGGATCACGACGACGGTCAGGCCCTGGCGCAGTGCGTCGTTCGCCGCCCAGCTGTCGAGTCCGGCGGCGAGCAGTCCGAAGTGGACGGCCACGTCGGCCAGCGAGCCGATGACGAGGACGCCGGTCATCGCGATGGCCCAGCCGCCGAGCCAGCCCGCCCAGGGACCCATGGCGCGCGTCACCCACGAGAAGGTGGTCCCGCAGTCCTGGTCGACCTTGTTGAGGTAGTAGAAGGCGGCGGCGATCAGCAGCATCGGGACGAAGGAGGCCAGCATGACGCCGGGCGCGTAGATGCCGACGAGCGCGACGATCGGGCCGATGACCGCGGCCAGGGAGTAGGCGGGCGAAGTCGAGTTCAGGCCGATGACGAGCGCGTCGAGGAAGCCGATCGCATCGGCCTTGAGCCCGGGTTCCCCGGCGGCGGGGCCCGCGTCGGCGGAGTCCGTGGCGTCCCTCGCTCCCGGTTCCGGCTCCGGAACCGGTTCCGGGGGCTCAGGGGGCTTGCCGTCCGAGCCATGGTGGGCCATGTACGCATCGTCACGCAGACGGGGCCGGTGCGCGAGGCGGGAGCGTCAGGGGCGGGTGTTCCACCCCGCTACGACGGGCAGGCCGTGCTCCGTGGACAGCATGCTGAAGGTGCCCGTACGGAGCAGGAAGAGGCGTCCGGCCTCGGGCGGCAGGCCGAGGTAACGGGCGGTCAGCACCCGCAGCAGGTGTGCGTGGGCCACCAGGACGACATTGCCGCGGTCGGCGCGCAGCACCTCGGCCGCCCGGGCGAGCACCCGGTCCGCGCGGGCCCCGACCTGGGCGGCGTTCTCGCCGGGGTGCTCCTCGTCGCCGGGCGGGACCCCGTCGGTCCACAGGGACCAGTCGGGGCGCTCGCGCAGGATCTCGGCGGTGGTGACGCCCTCGTAGCCGCCGTAGTCCCACTCGTACAGGTCGGGGTCGGTGACGGCGCCGGTCAGGCCGGCCAGCTCGGCGGTGGCGGCGGCCCTGCGCAGCGGGCTGGTCAGGACGAGGGCGGGCTTGCGGTCGCGGAAGTACGGGAAGAGCGAGATCGCCTCCTCGACCCCGCTCGGGGCCAGGGGGATGTCCGTGCGCCCGGTGTGCCGTCCGGTCGCGCTCCAGGCGGTCTCGCCGTGCCTCACCAGGAGAAGATCGCTCACCCTGCGGACCCTAGTGCCTGCGGCATGTCGGCGCCGGACGAGCGGGCCGGAGCTGTCAGTGTCGGGGCTCATGAGCCCGGGTTCCCGTACGAAGCGACCTCCGCTGACCCTCCTGCTGCTGGTGCTGACCGTGGTGACCGGGCTGACCGAGGCGGTCAGCCTGCTGGCGCTCGGGCCCGTCTTCACGGCGATGCAGACCGGCAACGTGCTGTTCCTGGCCTTCGGCGTGGCCCACGCGGGCCCGGTGCCCTCGCTGGCGCCCGCCGTCTCGCTGTCCGCGTTCGCCCTGGGGGCGGTGTGCGGGGCCCGGCTGGAGGCCTTCGTGGAGGACCGGGGCCGGCGCTGGTTCGTGACCGGGCTGTCGGCCGAGGCGGTGCTGATCGTGGCGGCCGCGGCCGCCGGATGGGGGTTGGTGCCCCGCTTCGGAGCTCCTGGCGCCCGGCAGCTGCTGGTCTCGGCGATCCTGTCGCTGGCGATGGGGATCCGGAACGTGACGAGCCTGCGGGTGAACCTGGCCGGGGTGCCGACCACCCTGGTGACCCGCTCGCTGACCTCCTTCCTCGGCGGCTCGACCGTCGGGCAGGACCGGGCCTTCGGGTACGGGACCGCGGCCTGGGTGCGGCGGGCGTGGTCGGTCGGCGCGATGTTCACGGGCGGACTGGCCGGGGCGCTGCTCGTGCGGACCGGCTGGCCGGTGGGGTGGCTGCTGCTGCCGGCCGCCGTACTGGTCCTGGCGGTGGCGCTGGTGTACCTGACCCAGCCGCTGATGCACCCCGGCGGGGAGCCATCGGTCTAGCTAGGTCAGGCCGTCTCTTTCGGATCACGCCCGGCCCTCCCGGCCGCGGCCCCCCGGTGAAAACGATGCGGAAACGATGCAAGTTGGCCTCGGATGTCGTTCCCGCGAGGCTCGGGGCATGGACGACCAGGACGACGCCCGGCTGGCGGCGGGTTTCGCGGCGGGCGACGAGGAGTGCGTGGCGGCGGTCTACCGGCGCTGGCGGCCGCTGGTGCACGCGCTGGCCTCCCGCTCGCTCGGCGACGAACGGGAAGCCGAGGACGTGACCCAGCAGGTCTTCCTCGCCGCGTGGCGGGGCCGCGGCGGGTACCGGCCCGGGACGGGAGGCCTCGGGGCCTGGCTGACCGGCATCACCCGGCACAAGGTGGCCGATGCCCTGGAGGCCCGCACCCGGCGGGCCCGGGTGGTCCAGGCCGCCGCGCGCGTCTGCGCGCAGGGCCGGACGGAACCGGAGCCGGGCCCGGAGCGGGCCGTGGAACGGGTGCTGCTGCTCGGCGAGTTGGCGCGGCTGCCGTCGGCGCAGCAGAAGGTGCTGCGGCTCGCCTTCTACGCGGACCTGACGCAGTCGCAGATCGCGGACCGCACCGGGCTCCCGCTGGGCACCGTCAAGAGCCACATGCGGCGGGCGCTGCACGTTCTGCGTCAGTCCCTGGAGCGTTCCCTGGAGCCCGGGGTGCCACAACCGATTCGATGACGGCCAGACCCGAGCGGAGCCCGAACAGCCGCTCGGTGCGGTCGGGTCGGGCCGTGGCTCCGGCGCCCCAGCCCGGGCCGGCCAGCAGCAGCGCCGAGTGGCCGCGGGCGCCTCGGGGGCCCCACTCGATGCCCGCCACCGACCTGGCGAGCGCGGCGTCGGCGGTCGTACGGGACTGCGCCCACAGGACGACGGCCCGCG
>NZ_JBEXPT010000107.1:0-22834 GCF_040612195.1 Streptomyces sp. NPDC006450
GCGCCCGCGGCGCGCGCCGGGGCCCTGGCGGACGCCGGGGGCTGGCCCGCGTACCGCACGGACGCGGGGCGGCCGGCGCTGACCGGCAACGACCCGATGCTGCTGGGCGGGGAGGGCGGCGCGTACTACAGCAGCCACACCCCGGACCTGTTCACCCGGACCATGGCGGCCCTCGGGGCGGGCTGGACCTCGCGCGGCCGCAACGTACAGAGCCTGGACAACCCGGTGACGGACGCCGTCTTCTCGGTCGGCGCCCGACTGCGGCCCGACGGCACGGTCGCGCGGGCCGAGGTCCCGCCGCTGGTCACGGTCCGCCCGCCGGGTCCGGAACCCGCGTACGGGGCCTCGCCCTTCGCCAACCAGGAGCTGTTGCTGGGCGCACGGGTCTACGAGGATCCGCGGTCCCCCGGGGTCTGCCGGACGGGCACGGAGGCCTTCCTGTGGGCCCCGGAGTACAACGCGACGGCCCGCCTCGCGGACGGCCCGCCCTTCCGCCTGAACGCCAACCCGCCGCGCAACAGGGCCGCTCTGCAGCCCCTGGGCGTCTCGCACGGCCCGGCCTCGCGGCTGCTCTTCGACGCGCCCGCCCCGGCGCACCGGCAGCTGTCGTGCCTGGACCGCCCCCGCCTGGAGGCGGCGGTCGCGGCCCTGCGCGCCTCGGCGGCGGTGTCGGTCCGGGTCGACTCCTCGGGGATGCGCGCGGTGCTCCCCCCGGGCAGCACGGGCACGGCGGTCCTCTCGGCCCCGGCGATCGCGGGCTGGACCTGCAACGGCCGCCCGGCGAGCAGCCGCCTGGGCCTGGTCGCGATCCCCCTGGACGGCCACACCACCGTCATCACGTGCACCTTCCGCCCCCCTGGCCTCACTGCGGGCCTGGCGGTCGCGGCCGCGTCACTCCTGGCGCTCGCGGCCTTCCTCCGGGCGACCCGCCCTTCCCCCGCGCGACGGACGGCGGAACCCGCGGAGCGCAAGCGCCCCTTCCCGGGCCCCTGACCGCGACGGGCCGCGGCGTCAGCGCACCTGACCCAGCCATTGGAGGGTCCGCCGGACCTCCGCCGAGAACGGGTGCGCCGGGCCGTGCAGGCGGTCCGCGTCGAAGAGGAGCCGGGCCAGGGTGTCGTGGGCCGCGCCGCGGTCTCCCAGGGCGAGCAGCAGGTGCGCTATGCGGCGGCGGACCTCCAGGGGCAGGCCCGGGTCCGGGTTCGCGTAGTGGTTCTCGAAGAGCGGCAGCAGGGCCCGGTACTCGGCCAGGGCGGCCGCCGGTTCGCCGAGCTGCTCCAGGCACTGGGCCGCGTCGTAGCGGAAGCGCAGGGACTGCGGGTCGCCGGCCGGGTACTCCTCCGCCAGGCGGCGCAGCTCGGGCAGGGCGCGGCGGTACTGGCCGTCGTCCATCAGCGTGGCCGCGTACTGCTTGCGCAGGGAGCGGACCACCGGCGAGTGCGCGCCGTGCTGCTCGGCCGCCGCCGGGAGGATGCCGCCGAGGATGTCCACGGCCTGGGTGAGCATGCCCTGGTCGAGAAGCTTCTTGGCCTCCTCCACGGCCGCCGGGACGTCCGGCCGCGGCGGCGGGGGCGGGGTGGCCGGCCGGGGCGGGATCACGGTGGCGCGGTCGGGCCAGGGAGCCTGCGGGCGCAGGAAGGGCCGGGTCGGGTCGAGCGGGCCGGTCGGGGCGCCCGAGCCGTGGTGGGGCAGCAGCGGTGCGAGGGCCGCGTACACCGCCTGAGCGGAAGCCGGCCGGTCCTGCGGGTCCTTGGCCAGCAGCTGCAGGAGTACCGCTTCCAGCTGCTGCGGGACCTCGGGGCGCAACTGGCGCACCGGGAGCGGGGGTTCGTACAGGTGGCGGTGGAGCACCCCGAGCGCGGTGGATCCGGCGAAGGGGACGTTGCCGGAGAGCAGCTCGTAGAGGACCACGCCGAGCGCGTAGAGGTCGGTGTGCGGGCCGACGGCCCCGCCCATGGCCTGCTCCGGCGCCATGTACGCGGGGCTGCCGATCGGCGAACCGGTGCTGGTGAGACGGGTGGTGTCGGTGTCCATCACCGAGGCGACGCCGAGGTCCAGGACCAGGACGGTCCCGTCGGGACGGACCATGACGTTGCGCGGCTTCAGGTCCCGGTGCACGATCGGCACCGCGTGCACGGCCGAGAGCACCGAGCACAGCTGCGCGATGACGGAGACCGCCCACGGCCACGGGTACGGGTCGTGCTCCGCGAGGTGGTCGGCGAGGTCGGCGCCCTCGACGTACTGCATGACGAGGTACAGCTCGTCGCCGTCACTGCCCGCGTCGTGCACGGTGACCAGCCCGGGGTGGTCGACCTGCGCCGTGACCCGGCATTCGCGCACGAAGCGGCGGCGCAGCTCCTCGGCCACGGAGCCGGGGCCGGCCACCTTGTCGGGGCGCAGCAGTTTGACCGCGACGCGGCGGTCCAGGCGCCGGTCGTAGGCCGTCCAGACCTGGCCCATGCCGCCCTGGCCCAGGATGGTGGCGAGCTGGTAGCGGTCGCCGATGAGCCGGTCCGTCACGGGCGGGGGCCCTCGTTGTGCGGCGGCTGCTGCTTGCGCAGGAGTTCGCTGAGTTCGTCGAGTTCGGCGCGGACCTGCCCGATGCGCGGGGGCGGCGTCGGGGCGGGCGCGGGCTCGGGGGCCTGGCGGGGGTCGGTCTGCCGGGGCTGGTGCGGAGGCTGCTGGGGCTGGTGGGGCTGCGGCTGCTGCTGCGGGGCGGGCTGGGCCACCGGCGGGTATCCGTAGGCGGGCCCGGCCGGCTGCTGGGGCGGTACGTAGGGGGAGGCGGGCGGCGGGTACCAGCCGGCCGCGGCGGGCCCGGCCTTGAGCGCCTCGAAGTGCCGGATCTCGGCGACCAGGTAGTACACGCACACCACGAGGCCGTTCAGGAGCGTGCCGAAGGCCCCCGTGTTGCCCTGCCAGCCGCTGGCGTCGGCGGTCGGGTCCGCGCCGATCAGCCCCAGCGACACGACCTCGGCCACGACCGAGGCCCCGAGCAGCCACCAGTCCCGCGGTTTGCGGGTCACCAGCGCGAGCCGCAGCATCGTCCCCCAGGCGAGAAAACCGCAGCTCAGGATCGGCAGCAGCGCGAACAGCACGCGCAGTGCCACCACGCCCCCGGAGCTGGGCTGGTGACCGTGGGGCGGCGGGGTGCCGGGGCCGTGCATCGCTGCTCCTGACGGGCCGTGCGGAGGATGTGCTGAGGTGTCGGGTCTGAGGGTATACAGCGTTCCCGGCCGGGAGTGAGGGGATGCGCTCAACCGTTGCACGGTCGCAGCCCGGCCGGGCTCCGCAGGCTCATTCCGGCCGGACCGTACCGTCCGACAGCCCGTCGTACAGCCCCTGGACGAGCTGCTCCCCGAGCCGGGCGGCCAGCCTCAGGGCGTCCTCGAACTCGGCGAGCGCCCGGAACCGGGCCCCGTAGACCTCCTGCTCGGCCCGTGGCAGCCGGGGCAGTTCGAGGCGGCGCACGTCGAGCCGGGTCGTGGTGGAGGCGTGGCTGCTGGCGCGCCGGTTGTTGGCGGTGGCGCGCAGGAATCCGGCCAGGAACCACGGGTCCATCGCGTCCGGGTCGGGCCGCAGCAGCTGCAGGCCCCGGCCGAGCGCCGCCCCGGCGGTGGCCGCGTCGACCACGCGGGCCACGCCCGCGCCTCCGGTGAGCGGGACGACCACGTCGCCGGGTGCGGTGAGCAGCGGTGTCTCCGTGGCGGCGGCCAGACTGCCGGAGGGTCCGGTGCCGGCGCTCACGTCGTACTCGGTCAGGACGGGGGCCCGGCCCGCGCCGCTGCCGGTGCCGGTGTACAGGAGCAGGGCTCCGGCGCGGGCGAGTTCGCCGACGGTGGTCATCGGCAGCCGGGCCGGCGACGTGGCGGGCCGGTCCGGGGAGGCGGCGGGCGGGGCGGGCGGGGTGAGCCGGGCCGCGCGGGTCAGCGTCGAGTCCAGCCGGTCGCGTACGGCGGTCAGCTCGGCCACGCCGCCGCCCGCGGCGGCCGGCGGCAGGTGGCGGGCCGGGGTCAGGTCCACATCGTCGTCGAGCAGGTCCACGACGGGCACCGCGCGGCGCACGCCCGGGACGTCCGGGGCCGAGCCGCCGCGCTCGTACGCCGTCCAGGCCTCCTCCACCGCGCCGTGCACGGCGGCCCAGCCGGCCCTTCCCTGCCCCTCGGCGGCGAGTGCGGCGGTGTCCACGAGGAGCAGCCCGGAGGGGGGCGCCGCGTGCGGGGCGGGCCTGCGCAGCACCCACAGGTGCAGCGGGATCCCGTACGGGGGCGCGACGCCGGCCGGGAGGGCGACGACGGCCCGCAGCGCGCCCCGGCGCAGCAGGTCGGCCCGGATGCGGCGGCCGGAGCGGCGGGCGGCGGCGGCGGGCGGCATGAGCAGGACGGCGGTGCCGCCCTCGCGCAGGTGGGCCAGGGCGTGCTGGACCCAGGCGAGTTCGGATTCGGCGCGGGCCGGCAGCCCGTACTCCCAGCGCGGGTCGTAGGCCAGCTCCTCGTGGCCCCAGTTGCGTTCGTTGAACGGCGGGTGGCAGAGCACGGCGTCGACCGGTTCGGCGGCGTCGCGCGCGAAGGCGTCGGCGCGCAGGCTGTCGGCGGCGGCCGCGCGGACCGGCGCGTCCGACTGCAGGGCGAGGCGCAGGGCGGCGAGGGAGGCGAGCTCGGGCGAACTGTCCTGCGCGTAGCGGGTGGTGGCCCCGGTGACGGCCCGCAGCAGGGTGCCGGTGCCGCAGGCGGGGTCCAGGACGGTCCGGACCGCGGGCCCGGCGAGGGCGGCCATGAGGGTGGCGAGCCCGGCCGGAGTGAGCGTGTACTGGCGGGGGTTGGCTTCGAGGTGGCGGCCGAGCAGGAACTCGAAGGCCCCCTTGGTGCCGAGTTCGGCGGCGAGCTCGGCGGCGGCCCGCAGGAAGGGAACGGAGGCGGGCCGCAGGGGCTCGGCGGCGCCGAGCGGGTGCGCGGGCCCGAACCGCAGGGCGAGCACCCGGTCGAGGGCGGGCGCCAGCACGGTGGCCATCCGCGCGTCGGAGACGGCCGAGGCCTCCAGCCACTCCATGGGCCGGTCCCGTACGAGCAGCAGCGCGCTCCCGGCTTCGACGAGCGCGGCGACGGAGCCGCCGGGGTGGGCGGCGACGTACTGCCAGACGCGTTCGCGCAGCGGGACTTCGGCGAGCTTGCCCTGGGCCCGGAGCCAGCCGGTGACCTCGGCCAGCGCGAAGGAGGGGCTGGTCTCGGTGCCGCCGACGGGGCGGGGGAAGTCGGTGTGGCGGCGGCGCCAGTTGCTCACGGCGGCGCGGCCGACTCCCGCGAGGCGGGCGATGTCGGCGGCGGTGACTTCGGGGGTGGCGGGCTGGGTGGCGGCCTGGGGGGTGACGTCGGCTTCGGTGGCGTGGGGGGTGGTCGTGGGGGTGAGGGCGTCGGGAGTGGGGGCGTCAGGGGCGGGGGCGTCAGGGGCGGCTGGGGCGGCTGGGGCCTCGGTGGGGGGATTCTGCTCCGGCATGTGCGCGAGCATACAGCTGCAAAGAGGAAAGACCCGTTCACAGTGTGAATTTAACAATCTCCCAGAAACTCGTTGACTCGGTTCACAGGCTCTGCTGTGATGATCACACCGAACAGGCCGTCAGATCAGGCAGGAGCCACACATGTCCCACACCACGCGCACCAGTTGGATCGCCCGCACCGCTCGGAACAAGGCCCTGACGGGCCTCGGTGCGGCCGTCGCCCTCGTGACGCTCAGCGCGTGCAGCGGCACCGACACCACGACCGACAAGGGCGCCGACGCGTCCGCCTCGAAGCCGGCGAAGTCGAGCAGCGCCCCCGCCGCCGACGCGGGCAAGGCGAAGTCGGCCATCAAGGGCAGCGGCACCTTCCAGGTCGGCTCCGACGTCCAGCCGGGCCTCTACCGCTCGACGGGCAACAAGGCCGACGACAACTGCTACTGGGAGCGCGCCAAGGACTCCAAGGGCGAGGCCGATTCGATCATCGACAACGACAACGCCGTCGGTTCCACGTACGTGGCGATCGCCGCCACCGACAAGATCTTCAAGACCGAGGGCTGCAAGGGCTGGGAGCTCGTGGACCCGAAGGCCACGGGCACCCCGAAGGCCGAGATCTCCGGCAAGGCCGGCATGCTCAAGGTCGGCGTGGACATCGCCCCGGGCACCTACAAGTCCGCCGGCTCCACCGAGGACGGCAGCGGCTGCTACTGGGAGCGCACCAAGGACGCGTCCGGCAGCATCGAAACGATCATCGCCAACGAGAACCCCGAGGGGCAGGCCGTCGTGACGATCGCCGCCGGGGACGGCTTCTTCAAGACCGCCGACTGCCAGGACTGGAAGAAGGGCTGATCACAGGCCTGATGGAGAAGTAGGGGGTGGTCCGGGGCCCACGCAGGGCGACCCAGGACCTGATGACAGGGGGGTGGTCCGGGGCCCGGCCGAAACGGCGGCCCAGGACCCGATCCAGGGGGTGGATCAGCGCAGCCGCTCCGGCGGGCGGGTGGGGTTGCCCCCGGTCGGCAGGCGCTCCCCGGGACAGCCGGCCAGGACGCGCTTCATCGCGTCGCGCTCACCGGCCGTGACCCACAGACCGTACTTCCGCTTGACCGCGACCTGCGTCGCGACGTAGCTGCAGCGGTACCCGCGGTCGGGCGGGAGCCAGGTGGCCGCGTCACCGTCCCCCTTCCTGCGGTTGGCCGCGGCGTCGACCGCGAGGAGATTCAGCGGATCGTTGGCGAAGGCGATCCGCTTGCCCTTGTCCCAGCGCCCGGCCCCTTTCTGCCAGGCGTCGGAGAGGGCCACGACGTGGTCGATGTCCACGCCGGTCCGGCCCCGTTCGTGCGTGATGCGGGCACCGGTGTAGGGGTCCTCCTCCAGCACCCCGCTCACCACCTTGCAGCCGTCCTTGAAGGTGGTCCGGGCAAGGTCCCGCTTGAGGATGTCCTCGCGGGTCCCGCAGCCGCTGCCGTCGGTGTCCAGCCAGCCCTTGCCGAACTGCTCGCGCGCGTAACCCGTCTTCGGCGCCCGCCCCTTGACCGCGAGCCCGTCCACCGAGGCCAGGGCCACCGGCCCGTTCGCCGCCCCGCGGGCGTTCGCACCCGCACCGGCGCCGGGCCCGGGGAGCACCGCACAGGCGGAGAGCGCGACGGCCGGGGCGAGCAGGAGGGCGGGAAGCAGCAGGTGGGGACGCATAGGACAAGATCATAAACTCCATACCCATACGGGACGTTCCGACCCTCCAGCGGGCGAATCACCACAAACGCGCGTAGCGTCGCCCGAGAGATTACGGAAGGAGCCCAGGCATGGGGATCTTTGACAGGTTCAAGGACCAGGCCAAGGACCAGGCCAAGGACATCTCCGACAACGCCGAGTCCGAGGTGAACGAAAAGACCGGCGGCGGCAAGTACGCCGGCAAGGTCGACCGGGCCCAGCAGCAGATGGAAGACAGGCTCGGCATCGACGACGACCCGATGAAGTAACCCCCGGCGAAGCATCCCCGCGGAAACGCGAACGGCCGCGGCCGGGGACCGGGAAGGTCCCCGCCGCGGCCGTCGCCGCGCCCGGTGCGGACATCAGCACACGCCTACACACCTACGCACCTACGCACCTACGCACCTACGAGCCGAGGATCGTGGCGAGGAACTCCCCGGTCCAGCCCAGCAGTTCCCGTCCGACCAGCGGCTTCCCGCCCACCCGGGCCGTCTTCGGCCGCGGCACCAGCACCTGTGAGGCGGCCGGCTTGATCACCGAACCCGGGTAGAGCCGCTTCAGCCGCAGCTCCTGCGACTCGCGCAACTCCACCGGCCCGAAGCGGATGTTGGGGCCCTGGAGGGTGATGTCGCCGACCCCGCAGGCGCGGGAGAGCATCCGCAGTCCGGCCACCAGCAGCAGGTTCTCCACCGGCTCCGGCAGCTTGCCGTAGCGGTCGGTGAGCTCCTCGCGGACCGCCTTGACGTCCTCCTCGGAGTTGGCCGACGCGATGGACCGGTACGCCTGGAGGCGCAGCCGCTCGCCCGGCGCGTAGTCGTGCGGGACGTGCGCGTCGACCGGCAGCTCGATCTTGACCTCCAGCGGCGGCTCTTCCTCCACCCCGCCGTCGACGGCCGCCCGGTAGTCGGCCACGGCCTCGCCGACCATCCGGATGTAGAGGTCGAAGCCGACGCCCGCGATGTGGCCGGACTGCTCGCCGCCGAGCAGGTTGCCCGCGCCGCGGATCTCCAGGTCCTTCATCGCCACGTACATGCCGGCGCCCATCTCGGTGTGCTGGGCGATCGTCGCGAGCCGCTCGTGCGCGGTCTCGGTCAGCGGCTTCTCCGGCGGGTAGAGGAAGTACGCGTACCCGCGCTCGCGGCCACGGCCCACGCGGCCGCGCAGCTGGTGGAGCTGGGAGAGGCCGAAGTTGTCGCCGCGCTCCACGATGAGGGTGTTCGCGTTGGAGATGTCGATGCCGGACTCGACGATCGTCGTGGAGACGAGGACGTCGAACTTCTTCTCCCAGAAGTCCACCACGACCTGTTCCAGGGCCTGTTCGGACATCTGGCCGTGCGCCGTCGCGATGCGCGCCTCGGGCACGATCTCGCGGAGCTTGGCGGCCGCCCGGTCGATGGACTCGACCCGGTTGTGGATGTAGAAGCACTGGCCCTCGCGGAGCAGCTCGCGGCGGATCGCGGCGCCGATCTGCTTCTCCTCGTAGGGGCCGACGAAGGTCAGGACCGGGTGGCGCTCCTCGGGCGGGGTGGTGATCGTGGACATCTCGCGGATGCCGGTCACCGCCATCTCCAGGGTGCGCGGGATGGGGGTCGCGGACATCGTCAGCACGTCGACGTTGGCGCGCAGCTTCTTGAGCTGCTCCTTGTGCTCGACGCCGAATCGCTGCTCCTCGTCGACGATGACCAGGCCCAGGTCCTTGAACTTGGTCTCCTGCGAGAACAGCCGGTGCGTGCCGATGACGATGTCGACGGAGCCCTCGCGCAGGCCCTCCAGCGTCGCCTTGGACTCCGTGTCGCTCTGGAAGCGGGACAGCGCCTTCACCTTGACCGGGAACTGCGCGTACCGCTCGGAGAAGGTTCCGAAGTGCTGCTGCACGAGCAGCGTGGTCGGGACGAGGACGGCGACCTGCTTGCCGTCCTGGACGGCCTTGAAGGCGGCGCGGACCGCGATCTCGGTCTTTCCGTAGCCGACGTCACCGCAGATCAGGCGGTCCATGGGGACCGACTTCTCCATGTCCTCCTTGACCTCGGCGATGGTGGTGAGCTGGTCGGGGGTCTCCGCGTACGGGAAGGCGTCCTCCAGCTCGCGCTGCCAGGGGGTGTCGGGGCCGAAGGTGTGGCCGGGGGCCGCCATGCGGGCGCTGTAGAGCTTGATCAGGTCGGCGGCGATCTCCTTGACCGCCTTCTTCGCGCGCGCCTTGGTCTTGGTCCAGTCGGCGCCGCCGAGCCGGTGCAGGGTCGGGGCTTCGCCGCCGACGTACTTGGTGACCTGCTCCAGCTGGTCGGTGGGGATGTAGAGGCGGTCCCCGGGCTGGCCGCGCTTGGCCGGCGCGTACTCGACGAGCAGGTACTCGCGGGTCGCGCCCTGCACGGTGCGCTGGACCATCTCGATGTAGCGGCCGACGCCGTGCTGCTCGTGGACGATGTAGTCGCCGACCTCCAGGGTGAGGGGGTCGATCGTCTTGCGGCGCCGGGTGGGCATCCGGCCGAGGTCCTTGGTGGCGGTGCGCTGCCCCGTCAGGTCGGTCTCGGTGAGGACGGCGAGCTTGAGGGCCGGGTCGACGAAACCGTTGTCGAGGGAGCCGCACGAGACGTGGACCAGCGAGGGCTCCAGGACGGTGACGTCGGCCTCCAGGCGGGCCGCGATGCCCTCGCCGCCGAGCACCTCGACGGTACGGGCGGCCGGGCCGTGCCCCTCGGTGAGGTAGACGGTGCGCCAGCCGTCGGCGATCCAGGCCTTGGTGTCGGTGAGCGCGCGGGCGGTGTCACCGCGGTAGGCCTCGGGGGCGTGCATGCCGAGCTTGAGGGTGTCCGAACCGGTCAGCGCCGCCTCGTCGGCGGCGAACGGCGACACCGACCACCACATCATGCCGAGCTCGCGCGCGTGCTCCCGTACGTCGGCGATCCCGCGGAGCGAGGCCGCGCCCACGTCGATGGGTGCCTCGCCGCCGCCGGCGGTGGCGGCCCAGGAAGCCATCAGGAACTCCTGCGAGGTCGCCACCAGGTCCGAGGCCCGCGTCCGCACCCGCTCCGGATCGCACACGACCGCCATCGAACCGGCCGGCAGTACGTCGATCAGCAATTCCATGTCGTCGACCAGGACCGGGGCCAGGGACTCCATGCCCTCGACGGCGATCCCTTCGGCGATCTTGTCCAGCAGTTCCCCGAGCTCGGGGTGGAGCTCGGCGAGGGCCGCGGCGCGCTCGCGCACCTGGTCGGTGAGGAGCAGCTCCCGGCAGGGCGGGGCCCACAGGCCGTGCTCGGCGATCTCCAGGGAGCGCTGGTCGGCGACCTTGAAGTAACGGATCTCCTCCACTTCGTCGCCCCAGAACTCCACCCGCAGCGGGTGTTCCTCGGTGGGCGGGAACACGTCGAGGATGCCGCCGCGCACCGCGAACTCGCCGCGCTTCTCGACGAGCTCCACGCGGGCGTACGCGGCGGCGGCGAGGGCCTGCGTCACCGCGCCGAGGTCCACGCTCTCGCCCTGGCGCAGGCTCACCGGGACCAGGTCCCCGAGCCCCTTGACCTGCGGCTGGAGCACGGACCGGATCGGCGCGACGACCACGGAGACCGGGCCCGCGGCGGGGTCGTCCTTGCTCGGGTGCGCGAGGCGGCGCAAAACGGCGATCCGGCGGCCGACGGTGTCGCTGCGCGGGCTCAGCCGTTCGTGCGGGAGCGTCTCCCAGGAGGGGTACTCGGCGACCTCGTCGGGGGGAAGCATCGAGCGCAGCGCGGCGGCCAGGTCCTCCGCCTCCCGCCCGGTGGCGGTCACCGCGAGCACCGTGCGCCCGGTGCGGGCTGCCAGCGCGGCGATGGCGAAGGGCCGCGCGGCGGCCGGGCCGACGAGGTCCACGTGCATGCGGTTGCCGTCCCCGGCCGCGGTGAGCGCCTCTGCGAGGGCGGGGTCCCGGGTGACGGCGTCGAGCAGTCCGTGCAGGCTCATGAAAGCGGCTTTCCGTCCGGTGAGGTGCGGCGAGTTCCCGCGGGTCGGCAACGCGAAGGACCCGACACGTCGAACGGGCCGGGGGTTCCCACCCTACGACGCGGGTCCGACAGCCGCGCGTGGGATCCGGGGCGGGAAAGCTCGTGCCGACCGACTACGGCTCGCCGCGCGGCCTGGTCGAGAGCGCCGACGACGTCGACGAGCTCCCGGGCGGGTTCGCCGAGGCCTTCGGTGCCGACGCATGAGCATTCCCCTCGGGACCCCAGGCCCAGACGGAGGGACTCCCCCTCATCGCCCGGGACCCGCACATCCCGCCCTACGACGTGCCCGTCGTGTGCGTGTGAACGACCGCGGCCCCGCCCCACCCGAACGGGTGGGGCGGGGCCGCGGCGTTCCCCCGTACGACCGCCCGGCGACTACTCGCTGGCGATCGCGTTCAGGACGTTCATCCGGCCCGCCCGGAAGGCCGGGACCAGCGCGGCCAGCAGGCCGACCAGGGCGGAACCGGCGAACACGCCGAGGATGGTGGGCCACGGGATCTCGAGGATCTTCATGCCCTCCAGTGCGAGGAGCTGGTGGGCGGTGGCGCCCCAGCCCATGCCCAGGCCGAGGCCGAGCAGGGCGCCGAAGAGGGCGATGACCACCGACTCCAGGCGGATCATGCGGCGCAGCTGGCGGCGGGAGAGGCCGATGGCGCGCATCAGGCCGATCTCGCGGGTCCGCTCGACCACCGAGAGGGCCAGGGTGTTCACCACGCCCAGGACCGCGACGATGATCGCGAGGGCGAGGAGGGCGTAGACCACGTTCAGGAGCTGGCCGACCTGGTCCTTGAGTGCCTGCTTGTAGTCCGTCTGGTTGAGCACCTGGTACTGCGGGTACTCGGCCAGCGCCGACTTGACCGCCGCGTAGGCGGCGTCGTCCTGGCCGTCCTTCGCGGTGGCCAGCACCATGAAGGGCCTGGGCATCTTGTCGGCCGGCAGGTTCGCCTCGGCGACGGCGGTGCTGATGTACTTCATGCCCTTGTCGAGGTTGCCCTCGTCGCTCGTGATCGCCGCGACCTTGAGCTTGGCGGTCTTGCCACCGGTGAAGGCGACCGTCAGCTCGTCACCGAGCTTGACCTGGTGCGCGGTGGCGTATTCGGAGCCCACCGACATCGAGCCCGGCTGGTACGCGGCCGCGTGCTCGCCCGCGGTCGTCTTGCGACGGACGTCCTGGGCGTAGGTGGGGTCCTGGACCCCCAGGCCGTCGGACTCGGTGGTGCCGTCCGGGGCGGTGATCTTGGCGTCGACCTCACGGTAGGCGGTGACGTGTGCCAGGCCCTGGGTCCTGCGCAGCGCCTCCTCGGCCTGCGGTACGACCGGCTGCCCGGTCTGGGACTGGACGATGAAGTCCGCCCCGACCGACTTGTCGAGCTCGTCGGTGGCCGAGGCCACCATCGAGGAGCCGACCACCGACAGGCAGGCGACCAGCGCGAGGCCGATCATCAGCGCGGCGGCGGTGGCGCCGGTGCGGCGCGGGTTGCGCAGCGCGTTGCGCTCGGCGAGGCGGCCTATGGAACCGAAGGGCCGCAGCACCGGCGCGGACAGCGCCCGGACCACGACGCCCGCGAGGAGCGGGCCGATCACGATGAACCCGATGAGGGTGAACAGCACGCCCAGACCCAGCCACTGCGCTCCGGTGCCGGCGGCGTCGGCGGTACCAGCGAGGTACAGGGCCGCGCCGCCGATGCCGGTGAGGCCCAGGCCCAGGGCCGCACGGATCCGGCCGGCCTTCTTGTCGCCGGGGGTGCCGGACTCGCGCAGGGCGGCCATCGGGGAGACCTTGCCGGCCCGGCGGGCCGGTATGAAGGCGGAGACGACGGTGACGACGACGCCGAGGACGATGCCGATGACCGGCGTGGTCCAGGCGATGGTCAGGTCCTCGGTGGACAGGCTCATGCCGAGCTGGCTCATGAGCTGCATCAGGCCGACGGCCAGGCCGATGCCGGCGGCGACGCCGAGGATCGAGCCGACCACACCGAGCAGCAGGGCCTCGATGACCACCGACTTGAGGACCTGGCCGCTGTCGGCGCCGATGGCCCGCATCAGGCCGATCTCACGGGTGCGCTGGGCGACCAGCATCGAGAAGGTGTTGAAGATCAGGAAGATCCCGACGAGGAAGGCGATCGCGGCGAAGCCGAGCATCACCCACTTCATGATGTCGAGGAAGTCCATGTTCTTGCGGTTGGCGTCCGCGGCTTCCTTGGCGGTCTGCAGCGTGTAGGTGTCGGCTCCGACGACGGAGGCGACGCTCTGCTTGAGCTCGGCGTCGCTCACCCCGTCCTCGGCGGTGACGTTGAGGTGCGTGAAGAGGTCCGGGGCGCCGAGCAGCTTCTGCTGCGCGGTGGCGGTGTCGAAGTAGACGACGGTCGCGCCGGGGTTGGTCACCGTGAAGGCGGCGATACCGGTGATCTTGGAGCGGATGTCGCCGGTGACGGCGATGGTGCGGATGTCGTCACCGAGCCCCAGGTGGTGCTTCTTCGCGGTGTCGCTGTCGATCATCACATCGGTGGGGCCGCGCGGTGCCTGCCCCTCGATGATCTTCATCGACCTCAGTTCGTTCTCGGTCCAGTTGCCCGCGAAGGTCGGGGCTCCGGTGGACGAGCCGAGGTTCTCGTTCTTGGAGTTGACGACGGTGACCGCCATCGAGGACACGCCGCCCTCGACGGACCTCACGCCCTCGGCCTTCTTCACCTGCGCCACGACCGAGGCGGCCAGCGCCTGCGGCTTGCCGGTGTCCGGGGTCTCCCCGCTGTTCTCGGCCTCCTTCGGGGTGACCGTGACATTGGAGTTGGTGACCGCGAACAGCTTGTCGAAGGTGGTGTTCATGGTGTCCGTGAACACCAGCGTCCCGCAGACGAAGGCGACGGAGAGCAGGACGGCCACGGCGGAGAGCGCCATCCGTCCCTTGTGCGCGAAGAAGTTGCGCCGTGCGGTCTTCATGACGGTCATGACGTCCGCCCACGGGCGTCGAAGTCCTTCATGCGGTCCAGGACCTGGTCGGCGGTGGGCGTGTGCATCTCGTCCACGATCCGGCCGTCGGCGAGGAAGATGACGCGGTCCGCGTAGGAGGCGGCGACCGGGTCGTGGGTGACCATGACGATGGTCTGGCCCAGCTCGTTCACCGAACGGCGCAGGAAGCCGAGGACCTCCGCTCCCGCCCGGGAGTCGAGGTTTCCGGTGGGCTCGTCGCCGAAGATGATCTGGGGCCGGGACGCCAGCGCGCGGGCGACCGCCACGCGCTGCTGCTGGCCGCCGGAGAGCTCGGTCGGACGGTGCTTGAGGCGGCCGGCCAGACCCACCGTCTCCACGACCCGGTTCAGCCACTGGGCGTCGGGCTTACGGCCGGCGATGTCCATGGGGAGCGTGATGTTCTCCAGGGCGTTGAGCGTCGGCAGCAAATTGAAGGCCTGGAAGATGAAACCGATCCGGTCGCGGCGCAGCTGCGTGAGCTTCTTGTCCTTCAGACCGGTGATCTCGGTGTCGTCCAGGAAGATCTGGCCGCTCGTGACCGTGTCCAGACCCGCCAGGCAATGCATCAGCGTGGACTTGCCGGAGCCCGAGGGCCCCATGATCGCGGTGAACTGGCCGCGCTGGATGTCCACGTCCACCGCGTCCAGGGCGACGACCCGCGTCTCGCCGGAGCCGTAGGCCTTGACGACCTTCCGCGCCCGCGCCGCGACGGCCTCATGCCCTCCAGTACCCCCGTGCCTGGTTTCGGTCATAGCCGTTGTCACGGTGTGTCCCCTCGTTCTGATGCGTTCTGATGCGTGGCCCGAAGCACGTGATGCGCTTCATCCGAAGTCTGCTGGCCGGGGGTGCCGCGGCGCGCTGGTGCCAATCGCCGTATCCATGGGGGTGCTAGCCCTACCCCCCGGACTCCCGCCCTGTAGAAACCAGTTAAGAAGCCGCGCGGTCCTTCCTCCTCCTCCCCCGGGACGAACCGTCCCTGGATCCTTGTGAGGACCAACCCCTAGGGGATCTCGCCCGTTGGGACGAGGCGCCTCAGGGGATACCACCCCGCAATCCCGCAGTGAGATGGTGTCCGCGCAGGTACGCACGGGGGGAAGGGTTGTTCATGGGCTCAGGGGAGAGCACGGGCGCGAGTACCGACGACAGCGCCGGAGGCATACCCGGGGGCGGCCCCGCCGGATCCGGAGGGAAGTCCTCCGCCACGACGGGTACGGGTGCGCAGCCGGCCTCACCGCCCGCACGGCCCCGGACCGCCGTCGTCGCCGCCCTGATGCTCACCATGGGCCTCGTCGCCCTCGACAGCGCCGTCGTCGCCACCGCCGTCCCGCAGATCGTCGGCGACCTCGGCGGCTTCGCCGTCTTCTCCTGGATCTTCTCGGGCTACATCCTGGCCGCGACGGTCACCCTGCCCGTCTACGGCAAGCTCTCCGACACCTACGGCCGCAAGCCCGTCCTGCTCCTCGGCATCACCCTCTTCCTGCTCGGCTCCCTGCTGTGCGCGGCCGCCTGGAACATGGCCGCCCTCATCGCCTTCCGGATCCTCCAGGGCCTGGGCGGCGGCGCACTGCAGGGCACCGTCCAGACCCTGGCCGCCGACCTCTACCCGCTCAAGGACCGGCCGCGCATCCAGGCCCGGATGTCCACGGTCTGGGCCACCGCGGCACTGACCGGCCCCGCGCTCGGCGGGCTGATCGCCACGTACACCGACTGGCGCTGGATCTTCCTGATCAACCTGCCGCTGGCCGCCGCCGCCCTGTGGATCATCAGCCGCCACCTGGTCGAGCCCACCCGGCCCCCCGGCCGCACCGGCCCCGTCGACTGGGCGGGAGCCCTGGCCGTCTTCGCCTGCGGGGGGCTGCTGCTCTTCGCGCTGGTCCAGGGCGGGGTCGCCTGGCCCTGGCTGTCGGCGCCCTCGCTGGGACTGTTCGCAGCCGCCGCCGCGCTGGGCGTGCTCGTCGTCTGGATCGAACGCCGGGCCGAGCAGCCCATCCTGCCCGGCTGGGTGTGGCGCCGGCGGACCATCGCCGCCGTCAACCTGGCCATGGCCGGGCTCGGCCTGCTGATGGTCGCCCCGATGGTGTTCATGCCGACGTACGCCCAGTCCGTACTCGGCCTCGGCCCCACCGGCGCCGGGCTGGTCACCTCCGCGATGACCCTGAGCTGGCCGATCAGCGCCGCCTGCGCCCAGCACGTCTACCGGCGCATCGGCTTCCGCAACA
The DNA here is from genome assembly GCF_040612195.1 of Streptomyces sp. NPDC006450. Taxonomy (NCBI): domain Bacteria; kingdom Bacillati; phylum Actinomycetota; class Actinomycetes; order Kitasatosporales; family Streptomycetaceae; genus Streptomyces; species Streptomyces sp. NPDC006450. The sequence continues at coordinate 16,374 of NZ_JBEXPT010000107.1, forward strand.
CCGCCGCGACCGGGGTCGGGCTGGCCGCCCTCATCCTCGGCTCCTTCACCCTGCTCCCCTACCCCGCCCCGGTCTGGCAGCCCGTACTGATCATGCTGCTGCTCGGCGCGGCCCTCGGCCTCTTCCAGCTCCCGCTGATCGTCGGGGTCCAGTCCACGGTGGGCTGGGCGGAGCGCGGAACCACGACGGCCTCCGTACTGTTCTGCCGCAACGTCGGGCAGAGCGTCGGAGCGGCGCTGCTGGGAGCCGTGGCCAACGCGACCATCGCCGGCCGCCTGGAGCAGGCCCCGGTGCCCGGGCTCCCCGCGACCTTGGACGACGTGTCCACGGCCCTGACCCACCCCGACCTCCTCCCCCCGGAGGCCGGCGAGTACCTGCGCCGGGCCGTGGCCGCCGCCGGCGACCACATCTTCCTCGGCGCGACCCTGGCGGCGGTCGCGTCGGCGCTGGTCCTGCTCCTGGTCGCGCCGCGGCGGTTCCCGCTGCTGCCGGAACAGCGGGAGGGCTGAGCGCGCGCCACGGAGACGTGGGCGACTTGTCATGCTCGGGCTGAGACGGTAACCCTCTTCGGAGACGCCGCACTCCGGGGGACCACACATGACGTCAGCACTCTCCGCACTCGCCTTACTCGCCGCCCTGGCGGGCCCGATCGCCCTGCGCCTCATGCGCCGCCCCGGTTTCGTCACCGGCCGCGACGGGCGCCTCTCCACCTCGACCACCCTCGCCCTGGCCTGGACGGTGATCCTGGTCTGGCTGCTCCTGGCGATCCTCGGCTACGGACTCACCGCGGGCGGCGGCATCGACTGGTTCCAGGGCCCCGACGGCCCCCTGTCCTCGCTGACGACCGTCTACCTCCCGCTGCTCGGGGGCCCGTACGCCGCCCTGATCGCGGCGAAGGCGGTGGTCGGCACCCGGGTGGAGCGCGGCTCCCTGGCCAAACCGGCGCCGAAGGGCACGGAGCGGCGCCCGATCCACGACCTGATCGCGAACGACAGCGGGCGGACCGACCTGGTCGACCTGCAGTACGTCGCCCTGAGCGCGGTCACGATGCTGTACGTGGTGGCGTTCTTCCTGACCGACGTGGGCGGCGGGCTGCCGAAGCTGCCGGCGGAGATGTGGGCGCTGACCGGAGCACCGGCCGGGGCCTACCTCCTGAACAAGCTGGCCGTGCGGGGGAATCCGGTGATCACGCGGTTGTCCGTGACGGAGGGCCTCCTCACCGTCGAGGGCGGCGGCTTCGGGGACAACCCCCGGGTCGAAGTGGACGCCACGGCCCTCCCGACCACGGTCACCCCGAGCGGAGCCCTGACGGCCCCGCTCCCCCCGGACGCGCCGCCCGCCTTCACCGTGACGGTCACCACCCACGGCCTCCGCAGCGACCCGTCCCCCTACACCCCGCCAACGGATCCGCCGCGCGACGCGAAGCCCCCTACCCCCCCTTCGACCGCTCCCAAGGCTCTCCCCCGACCCGGCCCTCACGCCGGACGGCCGAAGAGCCCGGACACCACCGGGGCTGAAGGCCCGAACACCGGCGAGGCCTGAAAAGAAGACTCCGCCCGGGCCAGAACAGGCCCTGGGCCGGGGACGGGGCGGGCGGACCTCGGCAGCTCGCGGCCGGGCCGTCAGCCCTCCGCCGGAGCGCGCCCCGTCAGGGCGGCCAGGCTGGAGCGGACGTGGTTCATGTGGGCCCGCATCTCTTCCTGGGACTCCCCGTGCTCCCGCAGGATCCGCTCCGTCTCCCGCCCGACCCGCTCCTCCCGGACCCTGGCCTCCGCGATCAGCTCCGCCGCCTTCGCCTCCGCGTCCTCCTGCCCGTGCCGGGCCGTCTCCTGAGCCTGCGCGAAGGCCCGCCTCGCCTCCGCCAACCGGGACTCCGCGTACCGCTCCAGCTCAGCGTGCCGGGACTCCAGCTCCGCCTCGCGCGCCGCCAGCTCCCGCTCCGCCGCGTCCCAGCGCTCCGCCTGTTCCTGTTCGCGCTCCGCGAGCAGCGCATCCGCCCGGCGGGCCGTGTCCGCCAGCGCCGCCTGCGCCTCCGCCCGCCACGCCGCCGCGTCGTCCCGCGCCTCGGTCCGCGCGGCGTCCGCCTCGCGGCTCGCCCGCAGCAGCAACTGCCGGGCCCGGACCTCGGTCTGCTCGCGCACCGCCGCCGCGTCACCCCGCGCCAGCTCCGCCACCCGGTCGGCGTGCGCCTCGGCGGCGCCCGCCGCCGCCAGCGCGTCCGCCCGCGCGTCACCCCGTACGGTCTCCGCCTCCTCCTCCGCCAGCAGCAGGATCCGGCGGGCGCGCTCGCCGAGGTCCTCGTACGTCTGCGGGGCCAGTCCGGAGACCTCCACGCGCAGCCGCTCCGCCTCCGCCTCCATCTGCCGTGCCAGCACGGTCAGGCGGGCCACCCGCTCCCAGGCCTCGTCCCGGCTCCCCGACAGCCGGGCGAGGTACCGGTCCACCTCTTCCGCCCGGTAGCCACGGCCACGCACGGTCGTAAAGGGTGCACTCATCCTGGAAGCGCCTCTCTCGCGGGGGTTCCTGCCAAGGATGCGTCATTTGCTCCCAGAAGCCCGAATGGCCGGGCCGAGACCCCGTTCGAGGGTCACGACCCGGCCATTCGGATCAGCGGCGATCCACCGAGGATCCCCGGACGATGCGCCCGGGATCAGCGGAAACCGGTCAGAGGAGCCCGTCCCACATCTGCTCCAGCAGCACCGACCACCAGTTCTCCGGCGACGCCAGCGCCGCACTGTCCAGCCCCGCCAGATTCGCCTGGAAATCGACGGTCCAGCGGCCCGCCTGCTCCGGCGTCAGATGCTGGCGCAGCCGCCACATGTGACCCAGCATCGCCAGCGACCGGACGAACTGCGGCAGCGAGGAGTTGACGAACTGCGGGGGCACGGGCGCCCCGCCCGGACCGCTCTCCACCGGCACCGCCACGATGTGCGCGGTCCCGTACTGCACGCACAGCGCCTTGCCGAAGTCGCTGCCCACCACCAGGTACGAGCCCGCGTCCGAGGCCGGCTGCACCTGCCGCTGCGCCGCCAGCTCGGCCAGCGTCGGCAGCGGGGCACCCGGTACGGCCTGGGCCCAGAAGAACGGCCCGAAGTCCACGGGCAGACCCGACCACATCAACGTCTGCGCCACGATCTCCGGCACACCCTGCCGGGACACCGCACGCTGCTCGAAGCGGAACACGCCCTGCGGCCCGAACGCCCCCGCCAGCTCCTGCGCGATCGCGTCGAGCGGGATCGCCGGCTGCAACGGCACCTGCGGCAGCGGTGCGCGCACCGGCGCGGGGCGCGCCGGCCCGTCCGCCACCTGGTGCAGTTCGCCCTGATGGGTCAGCAGGTGCCGCATGCCCTGCTGCCGGCCCGCGTGGTCCGTCCCGTACGGGGCCACGCTCGTGATCCGGACCTGCGGCCAGGTCTCCCGGATCATGCGCGCGCAGTAGCCGCCGGGCAGCTCGCACGAGGCCAGCTCGGTGTGCAGCTCCAGCACCTGCTGCGGAGGCACGTTCATGGCCCGCAGTTCGTACAGGATCTGCCACTCCGGATGCGGGGTGCCGGGCGCCGAACGGCGGATGAGCTGCTGCTCGGAACCGTCGGGAGCCCGGTAGCGCAGCACGGCCTGATAGCCGGGGCCGACCGTGGGCACCCCGTGAGCGGGGGCCTGCGGTGCGGGCCCCTGACCCTGCGGCGCGTGTACGGGTGACTGCGGCGCGGGACCGGGAGGCGCGGGCGGCTGCCCCGCACCCGGGGCCCCGGGGGGACCGGGCGGGCCGGGCTGCTGCGGACCACCGGGACCGGCCAGCATCGTCGCGGCATAGGCGTCCCCGCGCCCGCCCGACGACCCGGGAGCCCCCGGCGGACCGGGAGGCGCGGGCGGCTGCCCGGTCACGGCCGGACCCGCCAGCATCGTCGCGGCTTGGTCCAGCCCACCACCGGGAACACCCGGAGCTCCGGGCGGACCGGGCGGACCGGGCGGACCGGGCGGACCGGGCTGCTGCGGACCACCGGGACCCGCCAGCATCGTCGCGGCGTACGAAGGCGACTCGGCGCCGCCGCCCGGCGCACCCGGTGCCCCGGGCGGACCCGGCGGAGTCACGGACGCGGGCGCCCCGGGCCGGTTGACCCGGGCCTTGCTCGTCGGCGCGTCGGCGATGCCGCCACCGGAACCGGACCCCTGTCCCTGCCCCTGCCCCTGCCCCTGCCCCTGCCCCGACCGGGAGGACTCCGGGTCCAGCGCGGGCACGACGGCGGTCTTCGGCAGCTCACTGCCCCTGGGCATCAGGGTCGTGCGCGCCTCCGGGCCCGGCCCCGGGGACGCCGGGGCGTCGTCCAGGTCCGTCCCGGACAGCGGCGGCGCGAACACCGTCGCCGGCAGCGGTACGGACACGGAGTCCGCACCGGGGTTCACGTCGGTACCGGCCCAGGGCGTGGCCCCGGTCGGGACCGCGGCGGGCACCCCGTCGTTGGCGGTCGGCTCGTAGGGGACCTCGCCCCCGCGCCGCAAAGGCACCGGCACCGGCTCCGAAGAGCCCGCGCCGGAATCACCCGGAGCCGCCTGCCCGACCGGGACCGAAGGAGCCACCGGCGCCCCCGGAGCCGCGGGCGTCACCGGAGCCGCCGCTGCCGGCGCAATCCCCGCCCGGTCCGCCGCCTCCTGCAGCCACTCCGGCGGACTCAGCATGAACGAGGTCTGTTCCGAGTCGATGCGCGGCACCGGCACCGAAGCCTCGGCCTGCGCGGCCGACGCCCCGTACTCCTCCTCGTAGCGGCGGATCACCTCACCCACCGGCAGACCGGGCCAGAGCGTCACCTCCCCGCTGTCCCGCGCGATGACGAGCCGCTGCCGGCCGCCCCCGGACACCGGGCCCGCCGGACGGTCCTCCGCCCACACCACGAAACCGAGTCCGAACTCCCGTACGCGCACCTCACGGTGCTGGTACGCGGGCACGTCCCCGTTGATCCACTCCTCGGCGCGCTCCTGCGCCTGCGCAAACGTCACCATCGCGCCGTCACCCCTCCACCGGTGCCGCTGCCGGCCCGGCACCCGGAACCGAACGCTCCACCGAACCCGCTCCCGAACCCGGACCCGTCACGGGAACCGAGCGCGCGAATCCGCCGTCCACCATCAGACCGGCCACCGTTTCCAGTTCCGGCGGATTGCCCGCCAGCCGTTCCAGGAAGGCGTCGAAATCCGCACCGCACGGCAGCAGCAACCGCTCCACGCGTTCCTGTACCGACCAGCCGTCCTGGTCGCGCGCATCGTCGTACGGGGAGAACCAGACCGAACCCACGGCCTCCCCGCGCACCTTCACCGCGAGCAGCCCGCCCTGCACGAAGGCCACGCACAGATAGTCCTTCGTCAGGTGGTCCCGCAGACACTTGTTGACGTAGACGAGGTCGTTGACCGCCGCCTCCTCGCGCACCGTGAAGAACGGCTGGTCCACCAGCAGGCCCAGCTCCACGTCGAGTCCCGTGCCCACCGGCGCGCAACCGCCCGCCGCCTTCAGGAAGGAGCGGTACGCCTCCGGAAGCCGGTAGCCGAGGTCCTCCTCGACACCCTGGACCTGCTGCTCGGACACCGAGACCACCGTCTTGGGCAGCCCCAGGTGCACCGGGCGCACCTCCTGCAACGGCCGCGTCCCGCGCTTGCCGTGGTCCACCGCCGCCGTCGCCAGACCGGCATGGTGCCTCAGCAGCGACTTCACCTCGACGGGGACCAGCTCCATCCGGCGCGTACCGGACACGTGGTGCCAGGTCCAGCCGTGCGGGGTCGACACCGGGCCGACCGTGTCCCACAGTTCGTGGCCGGTCGCCCGCATGGCCGCGTTCGCGGACACGCAGTCCGTCAGGCGCAGCTCGTCCACCCCGAACCCCTCCGGGGGCTCGGCGATCTCGACGGCCGCACGGGCGTACAGCGCGAAGTCGGGGTGTCCGTTCGCGTCGATGCGGACTCCGTGGGGATGGCGCGCGGCCCGGACGGGGTCCGGGAAATGCACGACCTGCCCCGAATAAGCGGCGTTGGGTGGCGCGGCCTCATGCCCGAGCCGACCTGTCGTCATGGCGGTAGCCCCCTGCTGGATCTGGCTGGTTCACCACAGCCTATGTGCTCCGGCAAGGGCGTCACCCGCCCGCACGAGGGGACCCCACGGGACGGCCGGGAAGATCCGAATTGATACGAATATTCGACCCCGCTTCCACATGCCACGGGACATTTGACAGGCTGTCCCCACAGCACGGGGGCGTGCGCGACAGCGGTCAGCACCGCGGCCACGGGAGGGAAAGCGCAACCATGCAGAACACGGCAACACGTACAGAAGCGGCCGACGCCCACTCAGGGGGCGCGGGAACCCAGGGATCCGCGGGCCCCACGGGCGCCCGCGGACCTGCGGACCCCGCCGGCCCCACGGGAACCAGCGGCCCGGCGGCCGCTTCGGTACGGGTTGCCGTGTGCTGCCTGGTTGCGCT
>NZ_JBEXPT010000108.1:0-22555 GCF_040612195.1 Streptomyces sp. NPDC006450
GGGGCCGGGGAGGCCGGCGCCGCGGTGGTGGAGGCGGGCCGGGGCCACGTGCACGAGCACGAGCACGAGCACATCGGGCTGAATCCCGGGCATCCGCACCTCCACGGGGCACGCCGGGCCGGGGCGGGGTGGCGGCACAGCCACCACCACTTCACCGACGAACTGCACGCCGCCCACGGCTGAGCCGGACCGGGGGCGAGACCGGTCCCACCGCGCGGGTTCACCCGAATGGCGGCGCTCGAATGTCCCCTCGCGGCCCTGCGACCGACGCTGGGCGCAACGCAGGACGCTCGGTGTCCTGTCCGACGAAGGAGCCTCTCGTGGCACAGGCAACGCCCCCCAGCAGGGCCCCCAACAGCAGGTACACGGTCGACGAGAACCCATGGGCGGCGGGCGGCAGCGTGTTCGCCGGTGTGCTCATGCTCGTGGCAGGCGTCATCGACGTCCTGAAGGGGATCTCCGGCATCGCGAACGACGACGTCTACGCGCGGCTGGGCAACTACACCTTCAAGTTCGACGTCACGGCGTGGGGCTGGATCCACCTCCTCCTGGGCATCGTGCTCGCGGTCGTGGGTGCCTTCATCCTCAAGGGTGCGCCCTGGGCCAAGATCACGGGTGTGGTGATCGTCGGACTGGACATCATCCTCAACTTCCTGTGGCTGCCCTACACGCCGCTCTGGGGCCTCATCTCGATCGCCATCGGTGTCTTCGTCATCTGGGCCCTGTGCACGGACGCGGGCAAGGCCCGCTCCACCGCCGCCTGAGCAACGCACCGGGCGTCCTCCTCGAGCCGCGTGCACGCCGCGATCAGGCGTGGTGGCCGGGAAGGACGCCCGGGGAGGGCGGCACGCGGCAGGATGCCGAACCCTCCCGGGGCGGTGCCACGGTGGGGCCACTCCTCGCGGGGCTCGCTCCGCGGGTACCCGGTCAGCCCCTGGACGACGGCGCGCCGCGCGGTCGCTCCGGCGCGTTCAGGTCCCGGCCGTGGTCACCGAAGTGCCGGCTCAGGCGCGCAGGGCTCGTCCGGCTCTCGCGCGCCTTCTTGATCTGCGCGTCGTTGCGGGACAGCCTGGTCCGCTGCTGGAGGACCACCCGGCCCCGCTCGTCGCGCTCGTAGCGCACTCGGCCGGCCCGGGTGATCCGGGGTCCCGCGTACTCGCGTGCGCCGCGCGCCTCTTCTCCGGGATGCCCGGCCGGCCAGGAGGCGGCGGACTGGTTGCCCGTCCCGTCGTAGCCGTGGCGCTCCGACCAGCCGTCCGCGTCCGCCGCCGTGACCCGCCCGAGCGCGTCGAGCCTGGGGGGAGCGCGCTATCGGGGACCCCGCCGGTCCGCGGGTGCGTTCATACCTCTGAGTGAGGTCGGCGGGGATCAAGGGGGCGGGAGCGGAATTCTGCCTAGGGTGGCTCCTGGCGGTTCGGCGGTTCGCAGCCGCTCCGATCAGCGCGTCGACCCATGTACAGGAGCTTGCGTGGCGCAGCAGCACACGACGTCACTGCGGCTTCGTCTCCGGTACCGCTTCGACCATCTGCTCTCGGGCGGAACGACCACGCTCATCGGCTGGCTCGCCCTGGCCTGCCTCGCCGTCGTCGTTCCGGCCAGCGCGGTGCTCGTCTGGTCCGACCGGGCCGCCCCGGCCACGCTCTCCGGCCGGCTCACCGCCGTGTGGGTCAGCGTCGGCCAGACCCTGAAGATCGGGGGCGCGGTCGGCTCCCCGCTGTACGTGCTGGCCTCGGTATCGCTCGCGCTCGTGGCGCTGCTCTTCGTGTCGACCCTGGTCAGTCTGATCACCACGGGCATCAACCGGCGCATCATGTCGCTGCGCCGAGGTCACTCCACCGTGGTGGAGAACCGGCACACCGTCGTACTGGGCTGGTCGGACCAGGTGTTCCCCGTCATCGGGGAACTGGTGGCCGCCAACGCCAACCAGCGCCGCTCCGCCATCGCCCTGCTCGCCCCGCAGGACAAGGTGTGGATGGAGGAGGAGATCTCCGCCCGCGTCGGCGACAGCGGCCGGACGCGGATCATCTGCCGCAACGGGAGCACCACCGACCCGGCCGAGCTGCGCCGCGTGAGTCCGCGCACGGCGAGGGCGGTGCTGGTGCTGCCTCCCACCGGGGACACCGGTGACGCCCACGTGGTGAAGACCCTGCTCGCCCTCGACGCGGCCGTCCACGGCTCCGCGGAGGCGGACGGCCGGACGGCGGCGGAGGCGGCGGTGGTCGTCGCCGCCGTCCGTGACTCCCGCAACCACCTGACCGCCAGGCTGGCCGCCGGTCCCGCGGGACACGTCCTGTGCGTGGACGACATCGTCGCCCGGCTCCTCGTCTCGACGGCCCGCCAGCCCGGTCTCTCACTGGTCTACTCGGAGTTGCTGGACTTCGACGGCGACGAGTTCTACCCGGTGTCCCCCGGCGACCTCGTGGGGCGTACGTTCGGCGAGGCGCTGCTGTCGTTCGACACGTCCTCGGTGGTCGGCCTGCTGCACGGCGGCGGGAGCGTCACCCTCAATCCGGACCCGGGGGCGGTGATCGGTCCGGCCGACCGCATCATCGTCATCTCCCGGGACGACGACACGGCCGTGCGGGCGGACCTGCCCGCCCCCGTCGAGGACGACGCGATCGTGACGGCCGCACCCGCGACCGCCCGCGTCGAACGCCTCCTCCTGCTCGGCTGGAACCGCCGCGCCCCGCTCGTCATCGAGCAGCTCGACCAGTACGTCGGCCCGGGAACCACCCTGGACGTCGTGGCGCTCGGCGTGCACGCGGCCACGGACGGCGCCCGAGGCGTCACGGCCGCGCGCTCCCGCCTCGAAGTCTCCTTCCACGACGGTGACATCACCGATCCGCTCACCCTGGCCAAGCTGGACGTGCCCTCGTACGACGGCGTGATCGTGATCGGTGAGACGGAGCCCGAGGCCTCGGACGCTCCCCTGGCCTCCCTCGCTCCGGTGACGGATCCGCAGGCGCGGGCGGACGACCGGACGCTGGTCACGCTGCTGCACCTGCGTGCCATCGGGAACGCCGCGCGGCGGGACATCGCGCTCACGACCGAGATGTCCGACGACGGCAACCGGCTCCTCGCACCGGCACAGGACGGAGCCGACTTCATCGTGAGCGGTCGGCTGATCAGCCTGCTGATGACCCAGATCTCCGAGAGCCCGTACCTCGCCGCCGTCTTCGAGGAGCTGTTCGACGCGGAGGGCCACGAGTTCCACCTCAAGCCGGCCACGGACTACGTCCGGGCCGGTCAGGAGGTCTCGTTCGCCACCGCCGTCGAGGCGGCGCGGCGGCGCGGGGAGTGCGCGGTGGGCTACCGGCTGCGGGCCCGGAGCACCACGGGCCCCGACTACGGAGTACGGATCAACCCCGACAAGCGCCGGCTCGTCCGATTCTGCGAGGAGGACTGGCTGATCGTGCTCGCCGAGAGCTGACGGCCGGCGGCCGGCTTCCGCACCCCGCCGCCGGCATCGCTGCTACGCCGTGTGGACTTCCAGGGCCGTCCGCACCGCGGATTCCAGGGCTCCCTCGATCCACGCGGGCTTGATGGAGGTGTGGCATCCGGCGAAGTGCAGGTTGCCCTCGGCCTTGCGGACATGGGGGAAGAGCTCGGTGTGCTGGCCGGGCAGCAGTACGGACGCCTCGCCGTACGCGTACGGGTCGCGCATCCAGGACTGGGTGCGGCCGACGCCGGTGTAGAACACCTCGACGCGCTGCCCGAACACCTCCTGGACTCCGGCGAGAGCGCGCGGGTAGCGCTCCTCGTCGTCCAGGGAGTCCCACTTCAGGGCGTCGTCCGACCAGCTGTAGGAGGCGAGGACGACACCGCCGGCGCTGCCCTCGACGGGGTAGGAGGGCTGGAACATGAAGCGGTTGGGGTTGTCGGTCACCGAGCCGCCGCCGACGACGCGGGCGGCCTCCGGCTGATCCCGGGTGACCACGCGGCTGGCCGCGTAGTGGGAGCGCTGGCCCGCCGAGATGTGGCCCTCGGGCACGGAGGAGTGGGCGCCCAGCAGGGTTCCGTTCGCCGGGCTCTGCCCGGTCTGGTACTTGCGGTACAAGCCGGGCTGCACGGCTTCCAGTTCGCGCTTCCAGTCGGCCTCGTCGAACTCCCACCAGCGGCGGCTGAATTCGAGCAGCACCTTGGTGGCGGCGTCGTAGTGCAGCTCGGTGATCGCGCGCCGCTTGCCGTACGAGAGGGCCGGGGTGACGGGGATGTGGCGCAGCCCCGAGAAGGGGACGGTGATGATGGCGGTGTCGGCGGTGAAGGTCTCGCGCCGTACGGGGCTGCCGCCGCGGCCCTCGGAGACGGTCTCGACGGTGACCTTGCCGTCGCCGTGGACGATGCGGGTCGCCCGGCGGTCGAGGCGTACGAGGTCCTTGACGCGCGCGTACATGGCGTCGGCCAGGGTGGCGGTGCCGTCGGGCAGTTCGTAGAAGGCGGTGTCGGGGCTGATCAGCGAGGCGCCGATGAAGCTGTGCACGAAGGCGAGGTGCAGGCGGGAGGTGAGGTTCTCGACGGTTCCGATCAGGTCGATCGTGCGCTCGTCGAGCTTGGCCTCCTCCGTCAGGAAGCGGTACATGGACATGTGTCCGTAGCGCTGGATGACGCGTGCCCAGCCCTCGACGAGCTCCTTGTCCTTCTTGCCCTCGATCTCCCTGCGTACGGGGGCGAAGGCGTCGCGGACGATCTGCGAGGCGGGCACGGACTCGTACGCCTGCGGCACTCCGAAGGAACGGTTGAGCGCCTGCGGGGCGCGCGCGTAGTCGGCGCGGCGGACGCGGATGCCGTTGACGTGGATCCACGTCCGGTAGGCGGGACGGCCGGCCGCGTCGACATCCACCAGGTGGAAGCGCCTGCGCTTGAGGCCGAGACCGTCCATCAGGCCGGTGACCAGCGGGTGGCTGTCGGGGATGCGCATCGCGCCGGCCTCGGCGTACTGCTTGGGGTCCGCGAAGGGCTGCGCGGCCTTCTCGTGGCCGCCGGTGCGGAAGGTCTTGATCCGTCCGCCCACCCGGTTGGCGTTGGCCTCGATGACGGTGACCTGGTGGCCGGCCTCGCGCAGGAGGTGCGCGGCGGTGAGGCCGGCCGGCCCGGCGCCGACGATCAGCACCTTCTTGCCGGGGCGGCGCGAGCGGGGCAGGCCGTTCTTCAGCAGGATGTCGGCGTAGCGCGGTACGAGCGGCTGGTCCTCGTCGTCCCGTACGAGGATGGCCCGGGCGATCGTCAGGCAGGTGCCCCAGTCGGCGACCGCGGCGCCGGGAACGGCCTGCGAGGTCTCGGCGGAGGTGACGGCGACCGTCAGGCCGCCGGCCGCCGCGACGGCGGCCGCGCCGGCGATGACGGTACGGCGGGAGGGCCGGTGGGAGGGCGCCGGAGCGGGCTCGCCGGAGTCTCCGGAGCCGTCAGGGGTTTCGGAGTTGGCATCGGGATCCATGATCATGAGCCAACTCTTGCCGCCCGCCCGGGCCGGAAGGGCCAGAATGCGCCCGTGCGGGAAAGGACCACCCGGACGTGCGAAGCGCTCCGCATCGCGCTGACGAACTGGGTTTCGTACGAGCGTCCTTCGAGCCGTCGGCCGGTCACCTCTCCCGTCCCCTCGCCGCCGTCCCCTCGCCGCCGTCCGGTCGTCCGTCCGGTCGTCCGTCCGGTCGTCCGTACGAACGGCCGCGCCCGATGTCCTCAGGGCGCCGGGACCGGGACGGCTGCGGTCAGCACGGCGCCCTCTCCGGGCACCGACTCGATGGTCAGGGTCCCGCCGAGCTGGCGTATGCGCGCCCGCATGGCCGGGACGCCGTGTCCACGCCGGCCGGAGGGGGTCTCGGGGAGGGCGGTGGGATCGAATCCCCGCCCGTTGTCCGCGACATCGAGGACGACCTGGTCGTCGAGCCGGGTGAGGGTGAGCGCGGCGGCGGTGGCCCCGGAGTGCTCCCGTACGTTGGCCAGCGCGCCCTGGGCGATGCGCAGCAGCGCGGACTGCACGCGTTCGGGCAGCGGGGTGATCCGCCCGCCCGCATCGATGTGGACGCGCACCGTGAGTCCGGCGCCGGACTCCCGTGCGGCGAGGGCGTGCAGCGCGGCGTCGAGTCCGCCGCCGTGGGCGAGGTCGGCGGGGGCGAGGTCGTGCACGAAACGGCGGGCCTCGGCGAGGTTGAGCTCGGCGATGGAAGCGGCGGCACGGACGTGGCCGCGGGCCTTGGCCGGGTCGGTGTCCCAGGTCCGGTCGGCGGCCTGGAGCAGCATCTGCTGGCTGGACAGGCCCTGGGCGAGGGTGTCGTGGATCTCCATGGACAGCCGTTGGCGTTCGGCGAGGGTGCCTTCGCGGCGCTCGGTGGCGGCGAGCTCGCGGCGGGTGCGGACGAGGTCGTCGATGAGGGCGTGCTGGCGGGCCGCTTGCCGCTGCATGTGGAGGAAGACGGCGGTGGCGAGCGCGGAGACGGCGGCCGGGCCGATCACCAGGTCGAGGTTGAAGCGGGGGGCCAGCGTCAGCTGGGCGAAGATCACGAAGAGCGTGAGCAACGCGACGAGGACGTACGCGGCGACCGGCGGCAGCGTGCGCAGCGCGGCGTAGAAGAGGGGAACCGCGACCCACGCGAAGCTGGGCGCGAGAAGGACGAGAACGGCCCACGCGGTGACGACCATGCCCAGCCAGACCAGCTGGGAGGCCGCAGGCCGGGGACCGCGGCCGTGGGCCGGGTGCGCCTTGACCGCCAGGGAGGGGCCGAGCAGGTAGAGGGCGGCGAGCACGACGGCGAGGGCGATCACCCAGGGGGCGCGGGCTTCCTGGGTGTGCCGCTGGACGAAGCGGAGCATCGACGTGCCGATCAGCACGAAGAACGTGACGCGCATGACCAGCGCCAGCCGCCGGTCGTCCGGACCGCTGCCGGAAACGGCCGTTGCGTCCGCCTCGGCGGCGCGGAGGGCGGAGCCGGAGTCGGAGCCCGAGTCGGAGCTGGAGTCGGAGCTGGAGTCGGAGCTGGAGTCGGGGCCGGGGCCGGAGGGGCCACTGGGGTCTGGCCGCATGCGCACCTCTTGGCATCGGGTCCCTGAACTGGACAAACAGTCACATTGTCGCCGAGTGGGACCACGCCGGGGTAAACCGATCGGATGACCCGCGTGTCCCCCCTACCGCCCGCCGTGTGCAGCCGGCCCGTGGACAGACCGGCGCCGCCGGCGGGCCCAGGATGGATGTCAGAGCGGGGCAGCCGGAACCGGATGGGCCCCCACCCCTCATCGCATACAGGAGTTGGCACACATGAAGCAGGTCAAGAAGGTCTCCGAGCGCACCCGTGCCCTCACCGGCGGCGCCCTGGTGGCCGCCCTCTCCCTCGGCGGCTTCGGCGCCTACTCCGCCAGCGCCGCCCAGGCCGAGGCGAAGACCGACGCCAAGAACAAGAACACGACCCAGTCGACCCACCTGACGATCGACGCCGCCACGAAGGCCGCCCAGACGGCGCTCGACGCCGCGAAGAAGGAGAACCAGCGCGTCACCGTCGCCGTCGTGGACCGCAACGGCAACACCATCGTCACGCTGCGCGGCGACGGCGCCGGGCCGCAGTCCTACGAGGCCGCCCAGCGCAAGGCCTACACCGCCGTGTCCTGGAACGCCCCCACCTCCGTGCTGGCCGGCCGCCTCGCCCAGACGCCGACCCTGAAGGACATCCCCGGCACCCTCTTCCTCGGCGGCGGCGCCCCGGTCACCTCGAAGAACGCCCCGATCGCGGGCATCGGCGTCGCGGGCGCGCCCTCCGGCGACCTGGACGAGAAGTTCGCCCAGGCCGGCGTCGCGGCGCTGAACAAGTAGCGTCGCGGACCTGACGGCGCGACACGCCCCCTGCCCCACCTGAGGAGGACCTCCATGCCCCCTGCCGACCGGACCCTGCTGGCCGCCGCCGGCGAAGGCGACGCCGACGCCGTGAGCGCGGCACTCGCCGCCGGCGCGGACATCGAGGCGCGCGACGAACACCGCCGCACCCCGCTCCTGCTCGCCGCCCTCGGCGACCACGTGGCGGCGGCCGGGGTCCTCGTCGCCGCCGGCGCGGACCCGGACGCCCAGGACGACCGCGACGACAGCCCCTGGCTCGTCACCGGTGTCACCGGCAGCGTCCGCATGATGCGTACCCTGCTCCCGGCCCGCCCCGACCTCACCCGGCGCAACCGCTTCGGCGGCATCGCCCTGATCCCCGCCGCCGAACGCGGCCACGTCGACTACGTGCGGGCCCTGCTCCGCGAAACCGACATCGACGTCGACCACGTCAACCGGCTCGGCTGGACCGCACTGCTCGAAGCCGTCATCCTCGGCGACGGCGGCCGCGCGCATCAGGAGATCGTGGAACTGCTCATCACCGCCGGCGCCACGGCGCACCTTCCCGACGGCGACGGAGTGACCGCGCTCGAACACGCGGAACAGCGCGGATTCACCCACATCGCCGGCCTGCTCAGGTCCGTACGGTAGGAACCGCCACGGTAGGGCCGGAACGGGGAAGGGACGGGCGACGGACGGGCAACGGGCGTGCGATCAGCCCGCGTCGGCCCGTACGACGTCCGGGGAGAGGGCGCCGGCAGGGCCGGCGCCCTCGGCATGCGCCACGGTGGTGGGGCGCGGTAGCCCGTGAGGGGCGACAGCAGGTTCTGCCACCAGGCCGGCGCGCCCCCGCCCCATGGGTCGCCGCCTCCATGTCTCGCACAGCACTGTCAAGGACCACGTCACCGGCGTCCTGGCCAAGCTCGAAGTCACCGGCCGTGCGCAGGCCGCCCTCCGCGCTCCGAACGAGCCAGACTCCTCACGGGCGATGCCCGCCACTGAAAGTCGCGCCCCCCTGCGCGGATTTCCGGCAGGCCGGCGACGGCCGCGGGTCGGTGACACGTTCCGACACCAGGTCGGTTCCTGCCACCGAACTGCTCTTGAACGCGTCTAGGCCGTCTCTCATGCTCCAGCTGTAGATCGTGATCTTGCTGGTGGGGGCCTGTACGGGAAGGGGGCGCGGCCGCCGTTGGTCATCGCGGGTGTGTGGACTGACGACGAGACGGTGGCCATTCCACAGCGTAGATCCCGCACGTTGGAGCGGGAGTCGTTCGAGGTGGCCGTGGGGCGCATCGCGGGCCTACTCCTCGCTAGGCCGTTTGACCCGCCGGGTGGAAGTTGATGCGTTCACGGATGACGGGGAAGCCCGCCTTGGCGAAGTTCGCGGCCATGGGGAAGTTGCCCTGGTCCGTCGCTCCGCTGATGAACTCCGCGCCCTGCTCGACGAGGAGGTGGGTGCACTCCGCGAGGAGGTCGTAGGCGTAGCCGCGACCGCGCTGTTCCGGGACGACTCCGATGAAGCCGATGGTCGGGCCGGAGGGGTTGTGGGCCGGGATGTGGATGCCGGCCAGGTCGCCCTCCGGCGTGTGCGCGACCTGCCACCACTCCCGTGGGGAGGGGCACCAGCGGAAGAAGTCGAGTTCCTCCTGGGCGGCCTGGTCGAGGCCGCCCTCCTCGATGCCCTTGAGCGCGTGGGCGTCCAGGGTGACGGAGTGGATGCGGCGCAACGCGTCGAAGAACACGGTGTCGTCGGGTTCGGCGCTGAAGCGCAGGCGTCCGGGCCGCTCGGGCAGACCTCGCTCCGGGGTCCAGCGGTAGAGGAAGCGTTCCACCAGGAGTTCGTACCCTGCGGCTCGTGCGGCGGCGAAGCGCGCCTCGGCGCCAGCGCGCAGGTCGGTCTCTTCCCGCCAGCCGCCGGGCAGGTTGATCTCGAGTTCGACCTGCCAGGGAGCGGAGCGCAGGAGTTCGGCCCCGGCCTCCTCCTCGCCCTCGGCCACGTCAAACCAGTTGATGTTGACGGGCTCCGAGTCGTCGGGGCCGCCCCACCACGCGCCGCGTGCGACGACCTGGCCGTCGCGCAGGGCAACGCGCTTCCAGTCGGGGCGGAACCGGGTACGCCGATGGCCTTCACGGGCGCCCATGGGGTCGGGGAGTGCGTCGAAGAGATGAGCGTCGCTCGCGGAGAGCGCGCGGATGACCAGATCGGTCATGGATTCCTCCGGGATACAGGCTGCTTGGAGCGCTCCCGGTCAGAACTGACGAACTACGCCGGGATAGTGGAAGAGGGAGCGCTGGAAAGGTGTGAACTGAACTGCACGGCACTCGCCTCCTTCCATCCGTCTCAGGGCGTGAAGCCACACGGTACGTGATCTCCCGCGGGTCCGTCCACGGATTTCCGCACCCCTGGACGGGCGACCCGGACCACTGCCGGGCGGCAGGGCTCGGCGAGGAAACCGTCTTCGCGACCAAGCCGGAGCTGGCCCGCACGATGATCGAACGGTTCATGGATGCCGGACACCGCGTGGACCGGGTCACCGGTGACGAGGTCCATGGCGGCAACCCGAAACTGCGATCCGCCCTGGAGGAACGCCGCATGTGCTGTGTCCCCCGTGCCTCCTCCTGTGCCGGTCGGCGTACCAGGAAGAAACGCTATCGGGACCCCCGTTGGTTCCGTCCGGGACCGCGGTGAGGCCTACGTCACCGGGCGGTCAAGCGTGGTTGACCGGGAGGACGTCCGGGGAAAGGGCGCCCGCGTGGGCCGCGGCGCTCGTCATCCGCTTGCGGTGGTGGCAGCGGCAGAGGACCTCGTAGCCGATCTCCTCCGCCGGGCGGTTCACGTCGCCGACGACGACCTGGGCGCCTTCGACCACCATCTCGCCGCCCACCGTGCGGGCGTTGTGGGTGGCGCGGGCGCCGCACCAGCACAGGGCCTCCACCTGGAGCTGCTCCAGGCGGTCCGCCAGCTCGATCAGGCGCTGGGAGCCGGGGAAGAGCTTCGTACGGAAGTCCGTGGTGATGCCGAAGGCGAAGACGTCCATGCCGAGGTCGTCCACGATCCGGGCGAGCTGGTCGATCTGGGCAGGGGCCAGGAACTGGGCCTCGTCCACGATCACGTAGTCCGCCTTGCCACCCGCCGAGATCTGGGCGACCACGTACGCGTACAGGTCCATGTCCTCCGGCGCCTCCACCGCCTCCGTCACCAGACCCAGGCGGGACGAGAGCTTGCCCTCCCCCGCACGGTCGTCACGGGTGAAGATCACGCCCTGCAGGCCCCGCGCGTCACGGTTGTGGGCGATCTGGAGCGCCAGCGTGCTCTTCCGGGACCATCCACCACCTCACGCCGGGTTTCGGCGCGACCGAAGCAGTCAGGCCTGGCGATCCGCGACGGGGTCACCCGTGTGAGGCACTCCCGCCCACCCGCGTCGTGTGCACACGGCAACCCGTGGGGGCGACGTGGCACCGCTGCCGTTTCAGGCCTCGCCTCTCAGCCGCCGGGCGATGTCGATGTCGTTCTGGAGCGCGCTGAGACGGGGAAACGGCTCGCGGGTGGCGTCCAGCACGCAGACGTGGAGCTTGTCGCCGGCCTGCGGTGGCGCTACGTTCTCGTCCCGCCAAGACGGGTGCTTCACCTGGTCGATGAATCCGAAGAGGCCGGCGGATCCGTCCACTTCCACCTTCGCGCCCACGGGAGCGACCGCGACGACCGTCACGTCGAGTTCTTGATGGTCACGGAACCTCAATTGGGCCCTCCAAAGATTTTGACCCAGCTGCGGTTCTGGGTGAGCTCGTTGAACCGGTCGAGCTTGTCCACCGGGAGGTAGCGGCGAGTGTGCCCCTCACCCGTGACGGTCTCGGTCACGCGGTGGCCCGTCGCCTCGTCCAGGGCGTCGTAGGCCAGGCGCAGCACCATGTGTCCCTCGCCGCCGCCCTCCGCGACGCAACGGTTCTGCTCGTCGTAGGTGTAGGCGTAGGAGCGGTTGTTCGTATCGATCCAGGACGTGATGCGGCCGCGGTCGTCATAGGTGAAGCGGAGCGGCAGGCCGGAGGAGTTGACGACCTCCGTGAGATCTCCGGCTGTGTAGCCGTAGGCGAGGATGCGCGGGCCGCCGTCGAGGTGGAGGGCGGTGATGCGGCCGTCGGCGGTGTCGAAGCGAAGGCGGTACCCGCCGGAGTGGGCCATGCCGAGCGGGGTGCCGTGAGCGTCGAACTCGAAGGTGATGAGGTTGCCGTTGCGGTCCTCCAACTGGGCGATCGGCGCGATGCCGTCGCCGTCCGGGTCGCCGGCGGGCGGGGCGAAGCGGCGGACCTGGCCGGCGGCGGGGTCGGTGAGCGTCCAGTCGCCGTCCGGAGTGCGTTCAAGGGGGTGGCGGGGCGCGGAGGCGGATACCGGCAGGACGGGAACGCCCGGGGCGAGCACGGAGAGGTGGTGGTGGGGCTGCTGGTCGTACCCGCCGGCGAGTTGTGAGGCCGTGTGCTTGATCAGCGTGACGGCCTGGCCGGCGTGCTGTTCGCGGACCAGGACGTGCGCGTGGAGGCGGAGCATCCGCCAACTTGTAGGGCGCTGCCCATCGGTCCGTCGCCGGTCGACCGGCGATAAACACCACCTGATCTCTGACGAAGCGGGGCCCAACTCAAGATCATCACGGGGCGCCCGACGTCAACGACGTCACCGGCCGGCCGTCACCAGTTCCCGTAGTCCTCCACCATGGTGGCGATCAGTGCCGTCAGGGCGTCGGCCCGTTGCCGGTCCTCGTGCTGGTTGCGCAGGGCCTCGTCGACGGCTCGCAGCCGGGCCAGTGCGGCGGGCTCCGCGTCCACCAGGTCGTCGACCACCGGCGTGGTGGTCAGATCCAGGCATTCGGTGAGCAGGCGACGGGTGGCGGGACGGGGCGGGTTGGGGTCGGGGGCGGCGAACCCGGAGGTCAGGTACCGGGCAGGATCGGTCAGGCTCCAACCGACGACGGCGCCGCGCTGGACGAGGAGCGCCACGTCCGGGGCGATGCCGATACGGGCGTCCAGCGGCTCGTCGAGGACGTCGAGGTCGCGCAGGCCGGTCAGCACGGCGTCCTCGGGAGCGCGGCACAGCACGGAGCACGTCTCATGCCGGAAGTCCCGGACCTCATCTGCGCGGAGCCCGCCCGAGCGTACCGCTGGAATGAGGGGCAGTCGGGCGGAGTCCTCGGCAGAGGCACACTCTCCCGGCAGCTGAAACTCGGCCCCGACCAGATGCCGGCCGACCGGGTCGAACCGGAAGACGTCAGGCGCGTCCCACAGCCAGTCCTGGCTGCCGAAGGTGTCCAGGAGCCACCGCTCGCGTTCCTTCACGCTTGCGTACGGTGCGACGCGCACGGAGGCGCCGAAGCGGGGGGTGATGTCCAGCGGATCGTCCGTCACCGTCGCACGCCAGTCGCCATCGAACGTCAGCTTCATGGTCATTCCTGCCTCATCTGATCTGCACTGCAGGGGCCATGTATCCACCCCTGGCAGGAATCCTGCCTTCCACGATGTCCTCGTGGGTAATCGGCATACCGGGGTCCGTGGGCTTGCCGCCGAGCGCCTCCGCTCCTGATTCGCCCTTGATGCCCGACGGTCCGTACGCCGTGATCGCCTGACCTTGGGTGTTGCCCGGCCCGTCGATCACGACGATGTCCTCCCCCTGCCGGAAGGTGAGTCTTCCGGCAGTGCCCGTCGAGTGGTACACCGCGTCCGGGTGCTTCAGGATCTCCATGACCCTTTCGTCACTGAAGGCATGCCTCGTGTCTCCGTGATAGTCACCGTGCTTCTTGAACCCGCCGTCCTGCGCCCTCTCGATGACGCCGTCCACGATCTTGTCGATCCGCTTCCTGGCCCTTTCCTCCTTCGTGCACTTGGGCGCGAGGCCCAAGGGGTCACACCCGCTGTGCGGGTTGTCCACGTAGGCGACGGGGTTCGGCGCGGGGGCCAGGCCCAAGGGGTCCGGGGAGGTGTAGCGGCCACTCTCCGGGTCGTAGTGCCGGAAGTAGTTGTAGTGGAAGCCGGTCTCGGGGTCGTAGTACTGGCCGGGGAAGCGGAGCGGGGTGTAGGTGCTGCTGTCGCTGGCCCAGGCTGTGGTGCCCCACAGGGTGGCCCGGGAGCGCCACGCGATGTCGCCGGACCGGTCGATCAGTTCGGTGGGGGTGCCGATGAGGTCGGTGGCGATCGCGAAGAAACGGCGGTCGACCTCCTCCTGGCGCTCATCAGCCGTGAGGATTCGCTCGGTCTGGGCCAGCGGGACGTCGCCACGGTGGTCCCAGGTGAGGGTGACCGCGTTCGACTGGTCCTGCTGGTGGCTGCTCTGCTCACACAGCGTGAGACCGTCCCAGGTGAACAGGACCTCCTCGACCACGCTCTCGCTCCCGGCCGCCAGGCGCTGCTTCGCGGTGCGGCGGCCGAGCGGGTCGTAGCGGTACCTCCAGCGGGTCCCGTCAGGGGTGGTCACCGAGGTCAGGCGGTTCTCCGTGTCCCACGTATAACGCCACGTGTCCGGCTTGCGGGAGAGCCGGGTCTTCTGTCGCAGGGTGACCCGGCCGAGGGCGTCGTACTCGAAGCGGACGTTTCCGGCGCGGGTGAGCCTGGTGCCGGTGTAGATGCGCGGTCCGGTGGCTTCGCTACCAGGGTGGCGGGACGGCCAGGATGCCGAGGTCTGGTTGCCCGAGGCGTCGTAGGCGTACCGCTCCGTCCAGCCCTGGGCATGGACAGCGGTGACCCGGCCGATACGGTCGAGATCGAAGGTGCGGGTTCCTGAGAGCCGGTCCGCGACGGAGGTCAGGTGACCGTCGGCGCGGTAGACGTAAGCACGGCTGTTGACGGAGCGCCCTGTGGCAGTGATGTGTTGCTCGGAGAGCCGTCCGGCCTCGTCCCAAGCTGAGGTCATGGTGATCTCGTCGCCGAAGGCACGGGCCAGCTCGCGTCCGGCCGCGTCATAGGTGAACTCGACGCGGTGGCCGCCGGTGGTGAGGTGCTGTGCCTGTCCGGCGGCACCGTAGCCGTAAGAGGTGACATGACCGGTAGGCGTGGTGCGGCGCGTGCGGCGGCCCAGGGCGTCGTACGCGTAGCTGATGGGGCGGCCGTCGACCAGTTCGGTCTTGGTGAGTCCGCGACGGTCGTACTGGTACCGCAGGGCCCCGTCCGGCCCGGCCGCCTCCAGCAGGCGCCCCGCTGGATCGTAGGTGTAGGTCGTCACCGCCCGTCCGTCGACGTCCTTGCCCGTCACCTGTCCGAGCTGGTCGCGCTCGAAGGATATGGTCCCGCCGAGCGCGTCGGTGCGAGCGGACAGCCGGCCCGCGGCATCGACGCGATAGGTCAGAGCGCGTCCGTCGAAGTCGCTCTCGGAGACGATGTTGCCGACGGCGTCGTACGCGTAATCCCAGGTCAGTCCTTGCGGGTTCGTGACACGGGTGAGGCGTAGCTCGGCGTCGTGCTCGAACTCGTAGCGCGCGCCATCGGGTCCGGTCCGGGCGACCGGCAGGTCGAAGTGGGTGTACTCGAAGCGAGTGACTCCACCCGACGCGTCGGTGCGGGTGATGAGGTTGCCCTCGCCGTCGTATGCCCACGACTCCGTGGCCCCGTCGGGGCCGGTACGCCGGGCGAGCTGTCCATCGGCGTGCCATTCCAAGCGGGTGACGCCGCCCACCGGATCGGTGATGCGGACCGGCCTGCCGAGGGCGTCCCGCTGGGTGAGGGTGATGGCGCCGGCCGGGTCGACCACCTCGATGGGCAGCCCCGCCGCGTCACACACCACGCGGGTCGTGGCGCCCTCGGCATCGGTGAGCGAGGTGAGCCGGCCCCCGTCGTCGTAGGTGTAGCGGGTGGTGGCGCCGGCCGGGTCGGTGACCATCGTGCGGTTGCCGCGCTCGTCGTACTGATGGACCATGCGGGAGCCGTCCGGGCCGAAGACCTCCACAGGCAGGCCGAATCTCCCGCGTACGGTGCGCAGTTCGCTTCCGTCAGGGCGGACGGCGGAGACGGGCCGATCGTCTTCGTCGTAGGAGAAGGCGGTGGTGAGGCCCAACGGGTCGGTGCGCGTCAGCAGGTTGCCGCGCGGATCGTAGGTGAAGCGGGTCGTGTGGCCGAGCGGGTCGGTAGTGGCCAGGAGACGGCAGCCGGGACCGAACAGGTGGCGGGTGACCTGCCCGCGGGCGGTGGTGAGCGTGGTGGTGTGGTGACCCGTGTCCGGATCCGGATCGGTGTACGACAGGGTGATCTGAAAGTGGCCGGCCTCGCCGCCCTCCGCCACGACGCGGTCGCGCTCGTCGTAGACGTAGTCATACCGGCTTCCGTTGGAGTCGATCCAGGCGATGACGCGGCGGCGGTCGTCGTACACGAAGGTGGCAGTGGCACCCGAGGGCTTGGTGACCGAGGTGAGGTTGCCGTCCTCGTAGCCGTAGCTCACCAGGGGCAGATTGGTGCCGCCCGGGCCGGCCAAGGACAGAGCGGTGACCAGACCGTCGGTGACGGAGAGTTGCACCTGGTGGCCCGCCGAGTGGACCAGCGCCAGCGGGAGGCCGTCCTCGTCCCGGTCGACGGTGATGGAGTGGCCGTTGCGTTCGGTGATGCCCGACAGCCAGGCTTCGCCATCGCCTCCCGTTTCGCCCCCGGGCGGGGCGGTGAAGTGGAAGGTCAGGCCGCTGTCGGGGTCGGTGACCGCGTAGTCACCGTCCACGTCGCGGGTCAGCAGGGTGCGGGCCCTGCCCGCTTCCGGTTGTGTGGGCACACCGGGGGCCGGGTGAGGGTACGGGATCAGAAGACCTTCGGCGGTGACGTGGACGATGCCGACCGCGTCGATCTCCAGCCGCTCGTCCACGGTGGACGTCCAGGCGGGCCCCAGGAAACGGCCGACCGCGCTGCCGGACTCGGTACGGCGGGTGAAGACCAGCGGCAGGATGCCGGGCAGCTCGATATCGGTCTGGGGCAGGAACATCCGACCCGTGGACAGGTCGACCGGGTCGGTCCCGTCGCACTCCTTCTCTTTGTCCGGGGTCTTGTGCTGGTCCGGTCCGTCCTTGTCGAGGCCGGTCCTGCCCGGGCCCTTGAGGTCGTCGGCGTGTTTGGCGGCGGAGCCGACCTTCTTCAGGCCGCCCAGGCCCTTGGAGCCGACGAGTTCCGGGATCAGCTTGCCGATGCCCTCGGAGGGGTCCTTCATGAACTCGTCGAGCATCTTCTTGCCCGCCCCGAGCGGGTCGTTGGCCATCGTGACCAGGCCCGCGGCCGTCGAGTTCAGGTTCGTCACGTACTCGGCGGGGTGCGTCAGGTTGTACGGATCCATCGGGTTCAGTGCCCGTGCGAAGTTCACGATCCCGGCCGTGCCCTTGATGACACCACCCGTCAGGTGCGTCTTGGCGAGGTCCATGTAGTCCATGCCGTCGCCGAGCTGCTTCGCGTACGAGGGCTTCGGCGGAGCCGCGTCACGCGCCGCCCGCACCGCCGTCCGGACCGTCTCCGCCACGTCGTTGCGCTGCTTGCGGGCCGTGTCGAGCTTGTCCTGCGCGGCCGTCGCGATCGCCGTGCCCGGGTCGGTGAAGTTCTCCGAGGGACGGGGCGGCAGCGGATCCTGCTTCGCCTTCAGCGCGTTGTTGTAGGTGTCGACCAGCTTGTTGTGCGCGCCGCGGGCCTCGGTGGAGACCTTCTTGGCCCGGTTGTACTCCTCCAGCGCCTCCTTGGCCTGGCCTTGTGCCCATTCCACGGTCTCCGCGAACCGGCCCATCGCGTCGGCGGCCTTCCCGAACGCCTCGGCCGCCTTGAACCAGCGCGGCGGCTCCTTCGCCACCGACTCCCGGAACGAATCCGCGGCCTTGCCCTTCAGGCCGTCCGGCTCCCCCATCCCCTTCAGCCCGTTGCCGACCTTGTCGAAGGAGGCCTTGAAGTCGTTCAGGTGGGAAACCTGCGCGCGGATCTTCGACACGCTGCCGTAGACCAGCTTGTTCGGGTCCTCGGTCTGGCCGAGCTCCAGCTCGGCCACGTCCGCACCCAGTTGGTTGGCGGCGGAGCGGCTCTTGTCGCGGATCCAGTCACCCGCGTCGTCCAGACCGACGTCCTCGGCGAAGTCGGCCGTCTTGTCGCCGGCCCACTCGACCGCGTCACCGACCTTCTCCGCGCCCTTCTCGACACCGTCCTCGATGACGTCAGGTACGAAATCCCGCCACCCCATCAGTGACCGCCCCCGTCACGCTTCGCCTGCTCCAACAGGTCGTTGATCGAACCGATCCTCCCGCTGGACTTCAGCTGCTCCCCCGTGTCCGACCAGGTCTTCTTCATCTCCTCGGCGCCCTTCTGGAAGGACTCCGGGCTGTAATCGGGCTTGTAGGCGTCCGCGGAGAAGATGTCGCCCCAGGACTTCTGCTCGATCTCGTCCTCGGAGGCGTGCGGATTGCCGTACGCGGCGTTCGCCACGACCTTGAACGAGCCCTGGAGGTACTGCTCCTCCTCCCACACCGTCCCCGCCGCGATCCCCAGCGACTGGGCCAGCGTGCTCGCGTTCTGCACCAGGCTGCGCACGCCCCACTCCCAGCGCTCGCAGAAGTCCTCGAAGTCCGTGGCCACCCCCGCGTGCCCGGCCTCCATCCCCGTCATCGACAGGTTCTCGAAACCCGCACCCATCGAGGCACCGGCCGCGTCCCCCGACTCGCGCAGCTCCCCGATCGCCGCCCGCAGACCGTCCTGGATGTTCTTGACCGCCGCCGGCGAGACCTCGAGGTCCCCGTCACCCGCCATCAGGCCACTTCCCCACGGTCCAGGTCCACGGCACTGCCGTCAGGAACGATCCCCACCACCGGCGGGAAGAACATCGACCCGTCCTCGTCCGCGACGTTCACCGCCACACCCGCAGGGCCGTCCGCCGCCGGAACCACCGCGTCGACCAGACGCGCGCCCAGCACCGAGAGGTACTCCCACTCCCGGCCGGCGTCCGCCTCACCGCGCGCCGCCGCGAACCGGGCCAGCGCCTCCTCGTCCGTGAACGCGTAGATCCACCGGATGCCGCCCGACACCGCCGACATCAGGCCGCCGTCGGGGCCGTCTGCAAGCGGAACCAGCAGGACAGCCCGCCGGAACTCCCCCAACAGGCGGCCGGAATCACCCGCCCCGCCCCGTATCGCCGCGATCTCTGCGGTCAGTTCCATGGGCTGCATCCCCTCCAGCGCCGGTCAGCGTCCTGGAACAACACGCTACCGGGGACCCCACTGGTTCCCTCAGGCCCCCTGCGAAGGCCCTGTCAGGCGTGGTTGACCGGGAGGACGTCCGGGGAAAGGGCGCCGGCGTGGGCCGCCGCCGAGGTCATGCGCTTGCGGTGGTGGCGGCGGCAGAGGACCTCGTAGCCGATCTCCTCCGCCGGGCGATTCACGTCGCCGACGACGACCTGGGCGCCTTCGACCACCATCTCGCCGCCCACCGTGCGGGCGTTGTGGGTGGCGCGGGCGCCGCACCAGCACAGGGCCTCGACCTGGAGCTGCTCCAGGCGGTCCGCCAGCTCGATCAGGCGCTGGGAGCCGGGGAAGAGCTTCGTACGGAAGTCCGTGGTGATGCCGAAGGCGAAGACGTCCATGCCGAGGTCGTCCACGATCCGGGCGAGCTGGTCGATCTGCTCGGGGGCCAGGAACTGGGCCTCGTCCACGATCACGTAGTCCGCCTTGCCACCCGCCGAGATCTGGGCGACCACGTACGCGTACAGGTCCATGCCCTCCGGCGCCTCCACCGCCTCCGTCACCAGACCCAGGCGGGAAGACAGCTTGCCCTCCCCCGCACGGTCGTCACGGGTGAAGATCACGCCCTGCAGGCCCCGCGCGTCACGGTTGTGGGCGATCTGGAGCGCCAGCGTGCTCTTTCCGCAGTCCATCGTTCCGGAGAAGAACACCAGCTCGGGCATGGGGAGTACAGGGCCTTTCGAGGGAAGGGGGAAGCCGTGGGGAAGGTCCGGCCTCGGAGGGTCAGGAGCGGATTTCGAGCAGCGGGACGAGCTGCTCGGCCGGGGTCATGGAGCCGTGCATGCCCGCGAGGGCCGACTCGTTGGGTTCGGCCCGTGAGGCGGTGATCGCCACGTCGGCCTGGGCGGCGGCGATCACGTCGCCGATGCGGCCGAGGACCCGCTCGTCGCATTCGCCCGGTGCCCCGAACCAGCCCAGTTCCAGGGCTTCCTGCCGGCTCGCGACCCAGAAGCGGTCACCGAGGACCTCGCGCCAGACGGTCAGGACGTCGGCCTCGGCGCCCGGTACGGCGTACACGTGCCGGGCCCGGCCCTCGCCGCCCAGCAGGGCCACGCCCGCGCCGAGTTCCCAGTCGTCGTCGTAGTCGATGCGGGAGTCCTCGTCGAAGGGAACGTCCACCATGCCGTGGTCGGCGGTCACGTACAGCGCGGTACGGGGCGGGAGTTGCTCGGCGAGTCGCTGGACGAGGCGGTCCACGTACATCAGCTGGCCGCGCCAGGCGTCGGAGTCGACGCCGTGCCGGTGGCCGGCTCCGTCGAGCTCGCTGTAGTACGTGTACACGAGCGAGCGGTCCCCGGCCGCGAGCCGCTCGGCCGCAAGGTCCATGCGCTCCTCGCCGGTCATCCGGCCGAGGAAGGTGCCGCCGCTCAGCGCGACCTTCGTGAGCGGGGTGGTCTGGAAGGCCGGCGAGGACACCTGCGCCGTGGCCACCCCGGCCGCGTCCGCCTGCTGGAAGACCGTCGGGTACGGCTGCCAGGGCTTGGGCGCGGTCCACGGCTGCCAGCGGAGCTGGTTCATCAGTTCGCCGGTGGCCGGATTGCGCACGGTGTAGCCGGGCAGGCCGTGCAGCGCGGGCGGCAGTCCGGTGCCGACGCTGGCCAGCGAGGTGGCGGTGGTCGCCGGGAAACCCGCGGTGATCGGGCGGCCGGTGCCGCCGCGCGAGCTGCCGAGCAGGGAGGTGAGGTACGGGGCTTCGTCCGGGTGCGCCTTGATCTGCTCCCAGCCCATGCCGTCGACCAGGAACACGCAGTTGCGGTCGGCCGGGGTCAGCTCGGCGATCGAGGCCTCGAAGCCGGGCACGCCCTGGCCTGCCACGAGGGTGGGCAGCAGGTCGGCGAGCGAGCCGGTGCCGTAGTGCGGCACCGGGGCGCCGGCCAGGTCCAGCAGCTCCGGCTCGTCCTGCCAGCTCTGCGCGGCGGAGTACGCCATCAGCGGGCGGAGGTGGAGGACGTGGCCGCTGTCGCTTCGCTGAGCGCCTGGGCGAAGACCAGCGTCTGGCGGACCGCCTCGGGGCCGTCGCCGGCCTCGCTGACGCGCAGGCTGAGGTCGTCGGCGGTGGAGTTGCCGGTGTAGCCGTGGTCGGCGTCGCAGTTCTGGTCGCCGCAGGCGGCGGGCTCCAGGTCGATGCGCGAGACCGCGCCCCAGCCGATGGTCAGGACGACCTCGCGGGGCAGGGTGCCGGGGGTGTAGGACTCCGGGTTGGCGACGACGCGGCTGAGCACCACGGAGGAGATGCTGGCCAGCTTCACCGACTCGGTGGAGGTGGTCGCGTACGGGGAGGGGGACCCGGCGTCGGCGGCCTGCTCGTCGGTGTGGCTGACGATGAAGCGGTTGCCGGTCAGGACCAGCACGGTGACGTGCCGGCGCACCTCGTTGGAGTCGAAGGTCGTCTCCTGGTGGACCAGGTACGACGAAATCGGCTCGCCGCCCACCGCGGCCTCCACGGCCTCGGCCACGAGGGCCGGGTAGTAGCCGCTGCGCTCGATCGCCGTGCGCAGCCCCTGGGTCGTCGTACCGGATTTCGCCATGAGGTCCATCCTAAGGCCCGTACGGGGCACCCCGGCCGCCCTGGGACCTCAGTAGCTGGGCAGGGTCCGCGGGCCGAGGTCGCCGCGGGCGGGCGGGTGGGCCACGCGGACGCTCGCGCTGAGCACGGACAGCCCCTCGGTCGCGACGACCACGGGCTCCAGGGCGACCCCGACCACCTCGGGGTGGTCGTCGACGAGACGGGAGAGGCGCAGGAGCAGTTCCTCCAGGGCGGGGGTGTCCACGGGATCGCTGCCGCGCCAGCCGAAGAGCAGCGGGGCGGTGCGGATCGACCGGATCAGGCTCGCCGCGTCCTTGTCGGTGGCGGGAACCAGCCGGTGGGCGGTGTCGCCGAGCAGTTCGGAGGCGACCCCGGAGAGCCCGAAGGACAGGACGGCGCCGGCGGCGGGGTCGATGACCGAGCGGATGACGGTGTCGACGCCCCGCGGGACCATCGACTGGACCACGGGGAGCAGCTCCTGGGGTTTGCCCAGCGCGTGGGTGAGCTCCTCGTACGAGCGGCGCAGCTCGGCCTCGGTGGTGAGGTCGAGGCGGACGCCGCCGAGGTCGGCGCGGTGGCGCAGGTGCGGGGCTGTGGTCTTGAGCGCGACGGGGTAGCCGAGGACCGCGGCGGCGCGGACCGCGGCGTCCGCGCTGGGGGCCGGGAGGGTGGAGAACACCCGGATCCCGTACCGGGCGAGCAGCTCGCGCGCATCGGGGTCGTCCAGGGTCGCCACCTCCTCCTCCCCTACGCCGGCCAGGAGGCGGGAGAGCTGTCCGGCGGCCCCGCTCTCGTCGATGTCCTCGAACTCGGGCACCTGCCCGACCTCCGCGATGCCCCGGCGCCACTGTCCGTACCGGACGGCTTCGGCGACGGCCTTGACCGCCCGCTCGGCGGCGGGGTAGCTGGGGATCCGGGCGGCTCCGGGAGCGGGCACGGCCGCGCTCCCGGCGCCGCCGGAGGCAGGATCCGGCTCGGTTGCGGCGGGCACGGCGGAGGCGGACACGGCGG
>NZ_JBEXPT010000109.1:0-22272 GCF_040612195.1 Streptomyces sp. NPDC006450
GGTCGGGCGTTCCCGTCGAGGCGGGCCGATGACGCCCGCAGCGCCCGCAGCGCCCGTAGCGCCCGTAGCGCCCGTAGCGCCCGCGACCACCGAGACGCCCGTCCCGCCCGTCACGCCAGTGACGCCCGTGACGCCCGTGACGCTGGACCTGGACAAGCTCTACGCCGCCCGGCTGCACGCCGTACGCGTGCGGCCGTACCTGGCCACGGCGCTGTTCGCCCTGCACGTCGTGGAATCGCGCCGGGTGCCCACGATGGCCGTCGACAAGCACTGGCGGTGCTACGTCTCGCCCGGCTTCGTGGACCGCACTCCCGAGGAGGAACTGGCGTCGGTCTGGGTGCACGAGGTGTCCCACCTGCTGCGCGACCACCACGGACGCGGGGACCGGGTCGCTCGTGAGCGCGGGCTGACCGGCCCCGGGGAGCGGCTGCGGATGAACATCGCGGCCGACTTCGAGATCAACGACGACGTGTACGGCGACGGGCTGGTCAGGCCCGTGGGCGCTGTCCAGCCGGCGGCCGTGGGGCTGCGGGAGGGGGAGCTCATGGAGGAGTACCTGACGCAGTTCGGGCTCGGACCGCACACCCAGCACATGGCCTGGCTGGACTGCGGCAGCGGCTCCGACGGGCTGGAACGGGACTGGGACCTCGGAGCGGACGGCGCGCACGGCCTCAGCGAGCAGGAACGGGACGCGGTGCGGTTCCGGGTGGCGCAGGGCATCACCGGCCGGCCGGGAAGCACCCCGAGCGGCTGGCAGCGCTGGGCGGAGGAGGTGTTCCACCCGCCGCAGCCCTGGCGGGAGTTGCTGGGAGCGGCCGTCCGAACGGCCACCTCCGGCTCCGGCGCGGGCGACGACTACACCTACAGCCGGCCGTCGCGGCGTTCGGCCGGGGTACCGGGCGCCGTGCTGCCGAGCCTGCGGCGCCGGCCGCCCCGGATCAGCGTGGTCATCGACACCTCCGGCTCCGTCAGCGACGCCGAACTGGGCAGCGCGCTCCTGGAAGTCACCGCCATCGCGCGCGCGGTCGGCGGACGCCGGGACCTGGTCACCGTGGTGCCGTGCGACGCCTCGGCCCGGATCGCCCATCCGCTGTGCCGCGCCGAGGGGATCCCGCTGCTGGGCGGCGGCGGTACGGATCTGCGCACGGGCTTCGCCACGGCGCTGCGCTCGGCGCCCCGGCCGGACGTGATCGTGGTCCTGACCGACGGGCAGACGCCCTGGCCGAGCACGCGGCCGCCGTGCCGGACGGTGGTGGGGCTGTTCCCGCGGCAGGGGTGGCGGAGGCGGTCGTGGGACGAGGACCGCCCCGACTACGTCCCGGACTCGCCCCCCGCCTGGGCGCGCGTGGTGGAGATCGGTTAGCCGGGCGGCGGACGGCGGCTACCGCTTCGGCCAGTACCAGAGGGGTTCGTCCAGGGGGCCCTCGCGGCTGGCCACCTCGGTCCGGCCGAAGTCCTTGAGCAGGGTGATGGTCTGCAGGTCCACGCGGTGGCGGCGGACGCCCGCCGCCAGGGCCTCCGCCAGCGGGGCGGCGTGCGTGACCACGACCGTCTGGGTGTCCCGGGCCACCGTCAGGATCAGGTCCGCGAGGGGGTCCAGCAGGTCGGGGTGGAGGCTGGTCTCCGGCTCGTTGAGCACCATCAGGGCGGGCGGGCGCGGGGTGAGCAGGGCGGCCGTCCACAGCAGGTAGCGCAGTGTCCCGTCGGAGAGTTCCGCCGCGCCCAGCGGCCGCAGCAGCCCGTGCTGGTGCAGCTCCAGCTCGAAGCGGCCGTCCCGTTCCGCCACCGCCACGGTGCTGCCCGGGAAGGCCGCCTCGACGGCCGCGTCCAGCGCCGCGTGGTCGCCGGTCTCCCGGATCGTCTGGAGCGCGGCCGGCAGATCGGAGCCGTCCGCGGCGAGTACGGGCGTACGGGTCCCGACGCGCGGGGTGCGGGCCGGCGCGTCGGCGTCCGTGCGGACGTGGTCGTAGAACCGCCAGGAGCGGATCAGTTCGCGCAGGGCCAGCAGGTCGGGGGCCAGCTGCGGGTCCGCGAGTTCGCTGAGCATGGAGTCGTACGGGCGCAGGACGCCCTGCGTGCGGTGCCAGCCGCCGTCCGCGGTCCGGGTGCGCACGGCGGGCCCGGCGCGGTCGGAGAGCAGGGCCGCGGGGCGCAGGACCGGCCCGGCCCAGGTGCACTCGCGTTTGATCTCGGGGTCGAGGCCGAAGAGCGAGCCGCCCACCGGCGCGGGATGGCCGAAGTCCACCGCGTAGCCGAACTCGTCCCCGGCGAAGCCGAGCCGCAGGCTCACCGGTTCGGAGCGGACGGTCGGCTCGACGGGGTGGCGGCCCTCGCGCACCGCCCGCCCGGTCTTCTCCGGGCCGGCCCACAGGGTGGAGGGCAGTCCGCCCTCCCGGGCCAGCGCGGCGATCGCCCCGCCCCGCGCGGAGTCGGCCAGCAGCCGCAGCGAGCGGTACAGGCTGGACTTGCCCGTGCCGTTGGCGCCGGTCACCACGGTGAGCCGGCCGAGGGGGACGACGAGCTTGCGCAGGGAGCGGTAGTTCTCCACCGCGAGGGTCGTGATCATGTCGTGTTCATGCGGCGGTCATGTCTCCGGGTGCTCCTCGGGGGCGAGGAAGCGGCCCATCGGCAGCACCTGGCGGCCCCAGGTGCTCGCCATGATCTGCCCGGCGAGCAGATACGTGGCTCCGAGCGCGGCCAGCAGTCCGCTCCAGCCGGTGATCCGCTCCCAGATCACCGAACCGGTGAACCCGCTGATCGTCATGGCCACGAAGACCGCCAGCACGCACGTGAAGGTGGACAGCAGCACCAGGTGGATCCGCCAGCTGCCGATCCACAGCACGAACACCACGAACACCCACGGCAGCGTGAACAGCCCGCTCACGTCCCCGCGCAGCGCCGGATCGGTGGCGGGCAGCACCCACTGGATCAGGCAGGCCTTGGCCATCCAGAACAGTCCGAAGCCGGCGAAGACGGTGGCGTGCCAGGTGTCGCCGCGCTGGGCCTGGAAGAGCCCCGCCAGCAGCTGGGCGAGCCCGCCGATGAAGAATCCGACCAGCGGGAGCACCGAGTGGCCGAGCTTTTCGGGGAAGACGCCCGCGTCGATGCCGGTGGCGATGACGGTGACCACGATGAAGCCGGTGAGACCGAGCGCGCCCAGCTGGGCCTGCGCGCTCGGCTCCATCCGCTTGACGGAGACGGCCTGTTCGGCCGGGCCCATGCGGTTGAGGGCATGGAGGGGGGTGTTCACCGCGCCGGTTCCCTGTCCGGCAGGGCGTCCGGCTCCCCGGGGAGCCCGCTGCCCACCGCGGCCCCGGCCCTGCCCCTGCGGCCCGCCGCACAGGCCAGCGTGACCGCCGAGCCGAGCACGGCCCAGCCGCTCAGGACCAGCAGCGGACCGGTGAGGTCATTGCCCTTGAAGTACGCGATCGAGCGCGCGGCGTACGTGCCCGCCCCCGGCGGCAGCCACGGGCCGATGGCCCTCCAGAACGGCGGCAGCAGCGGGTACGGGTAGGCGCCGCCGGCGCTCGGGTTGCCGAGCACCACCACCAGCAGGATCGCCAGGCCGATGCCGACCACGCCCGCGAGGCCCTGGAAGGCCAGGGTGATCGCCCCCACCGCGAAGACCACGAGGGCGCCGAGGCCCCACAGGCCCCAGATGCTGCCGGGCAGCGCGTCCAGGATCGGGTCCGCGATGACCGCGCCGAGGAGTCCGGCCGCCACGGCGTACGCGAACAGCGCGCCGAGCCGGATGACGGCGCGGTGGACGTTCGCGGGCCGGGCACCCGCGCTGATCGCGAGGATCGCGGCACACAGGTAGCCGCCCACGCACCAGCCCACGACCAGGTAGAACGAAGTCAGCGCGCGCCCGTCGCCGGGAGCCGC
Organism: Streptomyces sp. NPDC006450; assembly: GCF_040612195.1. NCBI lineage: Bacteria > Bacillati > Actinomycetota > Actinomycetes > Kitasatosporales > Streptomycetaceae > Streptomyces > Streptomyces sp. NPDC006450. The sequence goes on from NZ_JBEXPT010000109.1 coordinate 3,886, forward strand.
GGGGGCCACGTCCACGACCCTCACGGTGCGGCCCTGGGTCTTCTCGACGAGGACCACGACCTCCTCAAGGGCCTGCGACAGGGAGGCCCCGCCGCCGCTCGCGACCAGCAGCTTGTCGGTCGTGCTGGTCGGGTCGACGATCAGCGCGCCGTCCACGTCACGGTTCTGGATCTGCCGGAGCGCCGTCGCCTCGTCCTGTACGGCGCGGGGGGCCAACGGCTCGCCCGGCAGCGCGGAGAGCTGTTTCGCCGTCTGCTCGGCGATCCGTTCGGCCGGCGCGGCCACCGCGATCGGTATCTCGCTGGGCTTGGGGTCATGGAAGGCCCCGATGTACGAGGTGATGAAGGCGAGCTGGAGCGCCAGTACGCCCAGGACCAGGAGAGCGGCCCGGGTGGTGACGGCGTCCTTGATCTCGGCGAGGAAGCCGCCGGACTGCCCTGGGTCTGCGTGGGTGGGCTGGGTCATGTCTCACACGCTCGGCGTACCCGGCGCGGGTCGCAGCAGGGGAGGGCCGAATGGCTGACGGCCGTCAGGGTGGCCCGCGCATTTTTTACCGCCGCGTAACTTCCCAGTTTTGCTACTCGCCCGTAATTTAGCGGCTGCAGCACCCCCCTTGTGATCCGGATCACGGGATGCACCCCCACGTACTTCCCGCGCCATCCCTCGGTACTCCCCTTGAGCCGCAAGGAGATCACACGATGCTGCCCTGGAGACGCCTGCTCCGCCCGCTGGCCGTCCTCACCCTGACCGCTGCCGCGCTCGTCGCCCCCACCGGAGCGGCCCAGGCCGCCTCGGCGCCGAGCAGCGGCTGGAACAACTGGTCCTGCAAACCGTCCGCCGCCCACCCCCGGCCCGTCGTCCTGGTCCACGGAACCTTCGGGAACTCCGTCGACAACTGGCTCGGGTTCGCGCCGTACCTCGTCCACCGGGGCTACTGCGTCTACTCCCTCGACTACGGGCAGCTGCCCGGCGTCCCGTTCTTCAACGGGCTCGGCCCCATCGCCGACTCCGCCGGGCAGCTCGACGTCTTCGTGGACAAGGTGCTCGCCTCCACCGGAGCGGCCGAGACGGACATCGTCGGCCACTCCCAGGGCGGCATGATGCCCCGCTACTACCTGAAGTTCCTCGGCGGCGCCGACAAGGTCAACGCCCTGGTCGGACTCGCCCCCGACAACCACGGGACGACCCTGCTCGGCCTCACCGGGCTGCTCCCGTACTTCCCCGGAGCCGGGGACCTGATCAGCACGGCCACCCCGGGCCTCGCCGACCAGATCGCCGGATCGGCCTTCCAGAACAAGCTGAACGAGGGCGGGGACACCGTCCCCGGAGTCGCGTACACGGTGATCGCCACCCGCTACGACGAGGTGGTCACCCCGTACCGGAGCCAGTTCCTCACCGGGCCCAACGTCCGCAACGTGCTGCTCCAGGACCTGTGCGCGGTGGACCTCTCGGAGCACGTGGCCATCGGGCTCACCGACCGGATCGCCTGGCACGAGGCGGTCAACGCCCTCGACCCGGCGCACGCCACACGGACCACCTGCGCGTCGGTCTTCTCCTGACGGTGCGGCGGGCGGCCCGTACGGCGGGCCGCCCGCACTCGGCCACCGGTCACCCGGGGGCCCGGTGAGCAGGTCAGCGGCCGTGGCGGCCCGGGGTCGCACGGCGGCGGGCCACGCCGAACAGCACGGCCGCCCCGACGGCCATGACTCCGGATCCGGCGATCGCGATCACCGGGGTGGCGCCGCTGCCGCCCGTCTCGGCGAGGTGGGTCCCGCTCTTCGAGGGGATCGGGGACGGGGTGCCGCCGCCGTTCGTCGTCGGGTCGTTGTCCCCGTGCCCGTTGTGCTCCACGGTGGACTTGCCGGCGCCTTCGGAGATCTGCTGGTCGGTGGGGGCCGAAGGCCGCTGCGAGGGCTGCTGCGACGGCTGCTGCGAGGGCCTGGAACTCGGCTTCGCACTCGGCTTCGAGGTCGGCTTGGAGCTGGGCTGACCCCCGTTGCCGCCGTTGCCGCCCGTGCCGCTCCCGCCGGTGTCCTTCCCGAAGACCACGTCCGAGCAGGTGTAGAAGGCCTCCGGGCTGTCCGAGCGCTGCCAGATGCTGTAGATCAGGTGCCGGCCGGTCTTGTTCGGGACGGTGCCGGAGAAGACGTAGTCGCCGGACCGCATCCCCGGGTCGGTGACCTTCGCGAAGGGGGCCGGCTCCAGGTCGGACCACTTCAGCGGCTTCGACGGGTCGTAGCCGTCCTTCGTCACGTACAGCTCGAAGGAGCCCTTGTGCGGGGCGGTCCCCTTGTAGCGGAAGGTGTGCGGCCCCGCGGCCATCGGGCTCGCCGGCCAGTCGGCGCGCGCCAGGTCAAGCCCCTTGTACTTGTCGTTGCCCGCCGAGCACAGCTGCCCGTCCGGGATCAGCGCCTTGCTCTGACCTGCCGCGTTGGCGATGTTCACCGCGTTCCAGTCGTAGAACGCCTGCGCTCCGCTCGCCGCGACCGCCGCCTTGCAGGCTGCCGACCTGGGGGATTCCGGGCCCTCTGCGTAGCACGCCGCCACCCGGCTGACCGGGTCCGTCATCGAACCGTGGGCGGCCGCGGGAACGGCGGCGTACGCGGCCACCGCGAGCGGGGCGAGGCCGGCGGCGGCGATGCGGGCGGCGGTACGGCGTGCGGGCATGGTGGATCTCCTCTGGGCACGGCACAGGGCTGCGCGAGTCGTGGGTGCGCCGGAAGGCCGAGGCTGTGCGGCGCCGCCCCTCACGGGTCGCGGCGCCGCCTCCGGCCCTCCCTGGCCCAGCCAAACTAACCGCCAGGAACCCGGGTCCGACGGGCTTGGAGCCCCAGGAGCCCATCCTTAGGGCGCACTTAAGGGGGCGGTAAGCGAGGGCTCAGGAAGCGGGTCCGGCCGGCCGTTCCCCCGTGCGCGCGAACGTGTCCGCGGCTGCTCTCCTTGCCGGGGCGGCCGAACTCCCCGACGATGCTCCAAGGCCCCGGCCGTCCGGGTCCCCGGGCAGCCGCAGGGGCACCGGAGGACAGGGGAGACAGTGAGAGACCACCGCATTGCGAGAAGGCGTCCCGGGGCGGCCGCCTCGGCACTCGTACCGTTCCTGGTGCTCGTCGGGCTGCTGCTGGGCCCCGCGTCGCCCGCCGCGGCCGCCGCGCCGGCCGCCCGGCAGGCTCCCGCCGCGGCGGCGCTCGCGCACGGCGCCCTCCCGGCCGTCGGCGCCGGTGCGGCCGCCGGACTCCACGCGCCGGCCTCGTCCCGGGACCTGGCCCTGGTGACCACCGCGGACAAGAAGAAGGACAAGAAGAAGAAGGGCAAGAAGAGCAAGAAGAAGGGCGGGTTCTTCGGGACGCTGCTGATCGTCCTGCTCGTCGTCATCGTGTTGGGCCTGGTGCTGTTCGGGGTCCGCCGGGCCCTGCGCCGCAGGTCGTCCTAGGCTGCCCTTTCGGATCTTGCCGGGCGGCCCGGGCCGGGCAAGATCTGACAGAGACGGCCTAGGCGAGCAGGGCGGCCAGTCCCGCGGCGGAGCGGGCCTGGGCCTCCAGCGTGTCGAGGGCCCGTACCGCCTGGGCGGCCGCTTCGGGATCGGTGTCGGCGAGCCCGCTCTCGGCGAACTCGTCCTCGTCGAGCCGCAGTACGGAGCCCCCGTCGGCCGACACCCACAGGTCGAGGTCCAGGTCCTCGATCAGGATCACCCCGTCCTGCACCGACGCAGGGCGGGTGACGTCGCAGTACCAGCCCTTGAGGGCGCCTTCGCCCGTCCGCACCTCCTTGACCGCGTACCAGCGGTCGCGCCAGAAGTGCTCGGTGAACACGTCGCCCGGCTCGAAGCGGACGAAGCCGAAGTCCCGTACGCCGGGGGCCGCCCAGGGGGCCCGTACGGTGATCCGGGTGCCGGTGTCGGCCACCAGCTCGGCCGGGTAACGGATCTTCGTACGGCCCGCCTTGGCGAGGGCGACGGTCAACTGCTCGGTAGGCCGGTCGGTCATCGGGGTGTCTCCGGTCTCTCGGGGTCTCGGTCCAGGTCGGGGTCGTTCAACGGTCCGATGGGTGCAGGCGCTTGGCGAAGCGGGTCTCGGTCGCGCAGACCTCGTACCCGAACCGGGTGTTGATCGCGAGCATCGGGGCGTTCGCGGTGTCGTTGCCGGTGAACGCCTCCGTGTAGCCCGCCGCGCGGGCCCGCAGCAGCGAGTCGGTCTTGGCGGCCCCTGCCAGTCCCAGCCCGCGGAACGGGCGCAGGGTGCCCGTCATCGCGGAGGAGTAGCGGGTGCCTCCGTCCGTGTGGGCGGCCGTGAAGGCGGCCACCTCGCCGTCGACCAGGACCACGGTGGTGAGGTCCAGATCGAGGTAGGGGTGGTTCCAGGTGTGCCGCAGCCAGTCCTCGTAGTCGTCGAAGTCCTGTGGCACGTCGCCCGGTTCGTCGGAGCTGGCCGCCGCGTCGGCCTCGAAGAGGGGCCGCGGATCGGCGGCGAAATCCGAGCCGGCGCGCAGTTCGGTCCCGGCCGGCAGGTTCCCGGGAAGCGCGGGCAGTGCGGCCGTGGTGAGGTCGAGGCGCAGGAAGTGCGCGGAGCGGGAGGCGTGGTAGCCGTGCCGCTCGGCGAAGGCGCGGTGCGGCGGCTCGTCGAGGACCCAGGCGTACGCGTCCTTCGCGCGTGCGGCTCCCAGATGCTCCTCGGCCGCGCCCAGCAGGGCGGCCCCGGCGCCGAGCCCGCGGTGGGCGGGGTCGACATAGGCGTTGACGAACCCCTGGCCCGGTTCGGGGCTGTCGTAGACGATGCCGACCTGGGCGGTGCCGACGACGAGGCCGTCGGCGTTCTCGGCGACGAGGAGGCGGTAGCGCTTGTCGGGGTGGGCGGAGGCCAGCTCGAAGGCCACCCCGCGGGCGGTGCTGATCATGAAGGGGAGGGCGGCGCGCCGCACCCGTACGACGGACTCGGCGTCGTCCGGGTCGCTCGGGCGCAGGTCTCGGATAGAGGTGATCACGTGTGCGACGGTAGGGGCGGCAGGGGGCCCTGCGCCTGCGAATTTCCCGGCGGATGGGGGACAATCGGCGCGTGACCTCGACTTCTCCGCACCTGAAGATCCGCATCGACGGCGCGGCGGGCGCCGCCGCCCCGTACGAGCAGCTGCGCGCCCAGATCGCCGGCGGGGCGCGGGCGGGCCGGTTGCCCGCCGGGTTCAAACTGCCGACGGTCCGCGGGCTCGCGGAGGAACTGGGGCTGGCGGCGAACACGGTCGCCAAGGCGTACCGGGCGCTGGAGTCGGACGGTGTGATCGAGACGCGCGGTCGCGCGGGGAGCTTCGTGGCGGCGGCGGGCGACGGGCCCGCCCGCGAGGCGGCCACCGCCGCGCAGGCCTATGCGGAGCGGGCGCGGCGGCTGGGCCTGACCTTCGACGAGGCGACCGCGGCGGCGCTGGAGGCGCTGCGCGCACGGTACGCGGACTGACGCCCGGGCGGCTCGTCCCGGCCCGCCCTGCGCGAGGCCTTGCCTTGCCTTGCCTTGCCTTGCCCTGCCTGTCCTGCCCGACCTGCCGTACGGCGCCGCGCCGGTCAGTCCTTGCGCGGGCTCAGCCGGGCCTGGAGGTGGTGCTGCATGGGCTGGCCCACCGCTGCCATCTCCTGCACGATCGTCAGCTCGCCGTCCTGGAGCGCGTACCGGCGCTTCATGCCGGTGACCTCCTTGGCCCGCGGGGTCAGCCCCACGGTGTCGGTGGCCATCTCGATCTCCGTACCGGAGACGTGGCCGACGTACGTCTCGACGATGCCCGTCGGGTGGGCGAGCGTGACCTCGACCGAGGCGTCCGGGAGGATGCGCCACCACCCGGTCTCCCGCCCCGCGGGGCGCAGGGGCGTGCCGTCGGCGTCGATCAGCCAGGCGCGGGACTCGTAGCAGAGGAAGGGCCGGCCGTCGTGGCTGAAGGTGATCTCCTGCTCGTACCGGAAGCCGTGCTCCAGCGTCGGGTACTCGCCGCTGCCCCGGCCGTGCCAGCGTCCGATGAGGCCGAGCACCGGCTGGAGCTGCGGGTGCGGTTCGGGGCCCTCGCCGAGGACGTGGCTGTCGGGGAAGGGATTGTCCTGCGCCGGTTCGAGCACGGTGCGTTCTCCTGTTTCGTGGTTCCCCCGAGGGTGCGCGCGGCCGGTGGGGGCCTTCGGCCGCGCCCCTCATTGTCCTCGCCGTGCGCGCCGGACCCGTGCGCGCCCCGCACCTACAAGTACAGCCCCGCCTCCGTGTCGTGGCCCTGCGGCGGCAGCAGGGCGGCGGGGCCCGCGGCGCCGCGGCGCAGGGCGTAGAGCTCCGCCAGGGTCGCGCCCTCGCGGGAGATGCCCTCGTCGGTGCCGAGCCAGTCCACCGCCTCGCGGTGCGTCAGCCGGCCGATCTCGATGCGGGCGAGGCAGCGGCCCGGCCGGACGACCGCCGGGTGGAGCCGCTCCAGGTCCTCGTTGGTGGTGACGCCCACCAGGACGTTGCGGCCCTGGCCGAGGAGGCCGTCGGTGAGGTTCAGCAGGCGTGACAGCGCCTGCCCGGCGGTGTGCCGGGCCTCGCCGCGGATCAACTCGTCGCAGTCCTCCAGCAGCAGGAGCCGCCAGCGGCTCTTCGCGGTGCCCTCGTCCTCGCCGATCGCGATGTCCATCAGGTAGCCGATGTCGTTGAACAGCCGCTCCGGGTCCAGTACGCAGTCCACCTGGCACCAGTCCCGCCAGGACCGGGCGAGCGTGCGCAGGGCGGAGGTCTTCCCGGTGCCCGGAGGGCCGTGCAGCAGGAGCAGCCGGCCGGCGATGTCGTCCGGGGTGATCTTCATCAGCCGGTCCATCGCCCCGGCCACCGGAGCGGTGTAGTTGGGCCGCACCTCGTCCCAGGTGCCGGCCGCGATCTGCCGGGTCGTGCGGTAGGGGCCGCGGCGGGGGGAGACGTACCAGAAGCCCATCGCGACGTTTTCCGGCTGCGGTTCGGGCTCGTCCTGCACGCCTTCCGTGGCCTCGCCGAGCACGCCGGCGGCGAGTTCCTCGCTGACCGCCGTCACCGTCACGTCCGCGCCCCGGCTCCAGCGGGAGACGAGCATGGTCCACCCCTCGCCCTCGGCGAGCGTCGCGCTGCGGTCGCTGTCGCGGGCGGAGCGCAACACCGTTGCCCCGGAGGGCAGCAGGGTCGCTCCCGGCTTGACCCGGTCGATCGACACGCTGTGCGAGTGGGGCTGCTCGCCGGACGCGAAGCGGCCGAGGAACAGCGCGTCGACGACGTCCGACGGGGAGTCGCTGTCGTCGACGTTGAGCCGGATCGGCAATGCGTCTTGAGGGTTGGCTGGCATGGCGCCCATGATCCGGCACGAACTGGCCTCATGCACCCGTGTTTCGCCGGAACGGGTGGCGGGATTCCCTCTTCAAACGCCGTGCGGGTGAAGATTCGCACCGCATGTCTGCCCCGAACATTCTTGGCATGGACACTTCCAGTGGGCCTCGGCTCCTTGTACCACGGACTCAGGAGTAACTCCGGAGTAACCCCCCACGAGGAGCCGCACACATGAGCATGAGAATGCCTCGTTTCGCCGCCTTGGCCTCTGCCCTGTTACTCGCCGCGGGCGCAGCCCTGTTCGGAGCCGGCCAGGCATCCGCCGCCGCCGACTTCGGCTACGTCGCCCTCGGCGACTCGTACTCCTCCGGCGTCGGCGCCGGCAACTACGACAGCGCCAGCGGGAACTGCAAGCGCACCACCCGCGCCTACCCGGCCCTCTGGGCCGCCGCACACGCCCCCCAGACCTTCTCCTTCGTCGCCTGCTCGGGTGCTCGTACGGGTGATGTGATGAGCGGTCAGCTCGCACCGCTGAACGCGGGCACCGACCTCGTCAGCATCACCATCGGCGGCAACGACGCCGGGTTCTCCGACGTCATGACCACCTGCGTCCTCCAGTCCGAAGCCACCTGCGTGAGTCGCGTCAACCAGGCCAAGGCCTACGTCGACTCCACCCTCCCCGGCCAACTCGACCAGGTCTACAACGCCATCCACAGCCGGTCCCCGGGCGCCCGCGTGGTCGTCGTCGGCTATCCCCGCTTCTACAAGCTGAACGGCACCTGCGTGGCCGGGTTGTCGGAGGGCGAGCGCACGGCCATCAACGGCGCCTCCGACTACCTCAACGCCGCCATCGCCAAACGCGCCGCCGACCACGGCTTCGCCTTCGCCTCGGTCGCCGGCGCCTTCACCGGGCACGAGATCTGCTCCGGCAGCGCCTGGCTGCACAGCCTCAACTGGCTGAACATCGGCGAGTCCTACCACCCGACGGCCGCCGGACAGTCCGGCGGCTACCTGCCCGTCTTCACCAGCGCGGCTTGACGCGCAGTCGAGGACGGGCTGAGCGCGTCACGGCCTGACGGCGTCGTGGACTGACGGCGTCACGGTCGCGAGCCACGGCCTCGCGCGCCACGGCCCGGCGCGTCACGGCCCGGCGCGTCACGACCCGGCGCGTCACGGGCTGGCCGTGGGCCCCGGGTTCGGTGACGGGGAGCCGGTCGGTGCGGACGTGCTCGGGGAGGAGGCCCCGCCCGTCGGGGTCTCCTCCTCGCACGTCACCGAGAACCCCAGCCAGGCCGAAGCCGCTTCCGAAGGCGCCCTGATCTCCAGCCGCACCGCGTCCTCGAAGGTCCCGTCCGGGGAGTGCGTCAGCTCCGTGTGGTCCAGCCGTACGCTCTTCGGCCCGCCCGCCGGGTACGCGAGGGTCTGCCAGCCGGGGCCCGAGGTCTGCCCGCTGCGCGTGGCCCAGCGGTACTCCACCACCGCCGGGGTGCGGTCCACCACGACGGTGGCGGTGAAGGCGGGTGCTTCGGCGGCGGGCGCCGGGCAGTCACCGCGATAGGTGTCCCGGACGGCCTGGACGGCGGACACCGTGATGCCGGGCGGCGGCGTGACCGAGGGGGAGGCGGAGGGGGAAGGTGACGGAGAGGGTGAGGCGCTCGGCGAGGGGGTCGGGGAGGGCGAAGGGCTCTGCGTGACGGTCGGGGTGGGCGTCGCCCCGTCTCCGCCGTCTCCGCCCGTGTCGCGGTCCCTCAGCAGCAGCCACCCCAGCAGGACCACCACCGCGAGCAGCACCACGATTCCGCCGGTCAGCACCAGCCCGGCCCCGTTCCGCTCGGGCTCCGGGGGGTACGCCGGCGTCGACCCGGTCCTGGGTGCGGGCACCGGCAGTGGCGGGGTGGGAGGGCCGTACCGGTGGTGCGCCACGGAGGTCGGGGCGTCAGGACCCGCCGCCCCCGCCGCCGCCCCCGCCGCCGGACCCGCCGCGGGACCCGACACCGGGCCGCCGGAGGCCCGTACGGTCCCGCCCGCGCCGACGACGCGCAGCATCCGGGCCGCCTCCGCCGCCGACAGCCGCTCCCCGGGATCCTTGACCAGCAGCCCTTCCAGGACGGGCGTCAGCGGCCCGGCCCGCAGCGGCGGCGGGAACTCCTCCTCCACCACCGCCCGCAGCGTGGCCACCGGGGACTCCCTGTGGAAGGGCGGGACTCCCTCCACGGCCAGGTACAGCGTCACCCCGAGCGCCCACAGGTCCGACTGCGGGCCCGGCTCCTGCCCCAACGCCCGCTCGGGCGGCAGGAATTCGGGTGATCCGACCACCTCGCCCGTCATGGTGATGGCGGTGGATCCCTCCAGGCTCGCGATCCCGAAGTCGCCGAGCACCACCCGGCCGTCGTTGGCGATCAGCACGTTGCCCGGTTTGACGTCCCGGTGCAGCACCCCCGCCTCGTGCGCGGAGCGCAGCGCGGCCAGCACCTGTTCGCCGATGTGCGCGGTCCGCTGCGGGGTGAGCGGCCCGTCGCCCTCCAGAACCTCCGCGAGCGAGAGTCCCCGTACGATCTCCATCACGATCCAGGGCCGGCCGTCCTCGGTGGCCACGTCGTAGACGGTGACCACGCCCCGGTGCGAGACGCGGGCCGCCGCCCAGGCCTCCCGCTCCAGCCGCCGGTACATCCGGGCCACCTCGGCCTCGTCCATGCCGGCCGGCGCGCGCACTTCCTTGATGGCGACCTCGCGCCCCAGGACCTCGTCCCGGGCCCGCCACACCATGCCCATCCCGCCGCTGCCGAGCGGGCCCAGCAGGCGGTAGCGTCCGGCGATGACGCGGTTGCCCTCGCCCCCGTGGGCGCCGGACTCAGTCACCGAAAGCCTCATTCACGCGCGCCCCCAAGAGCGTTACCGGACGATCACTCCAAGTTAGCGCAGAGTGCGCGCCGTGGCTCCGGTCGCGACAGGAGTCACGCAGCTGGCGGCGATGCGGTTCCCCGCCCCGCTCCGCGTTCCGCATGCCCCGGCGGATTTCGCGGAGAGTGACGATCGACTCCGCTGAGTAATCGTCAACTCCCGCTCGCCGAACGGGCAATTCACACGACCGGGATACCCGTGCGCGACGTGGGGACGATAGGGTTACCCTGCCCGGTGGGCCGGGTGCCCTCGTACGGGTGGGGAGAGACATGGAACAGATAGCAATGCGCAGCAGGCCGCCTCGCGTGCCTGCCATCACTTGCGGGAGTGGTGCGACCAGTTCGCGCCTCGACCGCCACCTCGCCGTGCTGGGAGGTCCTGCCGTCCCGCACCGCGAGACCGCCGAGGCGACGCTGCTCATGCGTGAGCTCACCTCGCGCGATCACACGCACCGGCTGCGGAGCCGGAGCGCGCGCGTATCGCTCTTCGCGCCGCTGCGCAGGCTGCGGCGCACCCTCTTCGGCAGCCGCCGCTCGTAACCGTCCGCCGTCCGCCGGCGCTCCAGGGGCGTACCCGCCCCCGCAGTGCCGCCGCTCCGTCCCCGGCCTGATCAACCCTGCCCAGTCAGCGAACCACGCCGTCCCGGCGCAGTGCCGTGATCTGTTCGCCCGTCATCCCCAGGGCGTGCAGCAGGGATTCGGTGTGTTCGCCGAGCGCTGGCACCGCACCCATGTGCGGTGCCGCGCCGCCGGGCAGGCCGATCGGCGGCAGCAGGGCGCGCAGCGGGCCCGCAGGCGAGCCCACCTCCCGCCAGCGGTCCCGGGCCTCGAGCTGCGGGTGAGCGGCGAGCTGTGCCACCGAGTTCAGCCGTGCGCAGGCGATGCCCGCGGCCTCCAGCCGCTCGATCGCCGCGTCCGCGCCGAGTCGGCCCAGCGCCTCGGCGACCACCGCGTCGGTCTTCTCCCGGTTCGCGGTGCGCGCGGCATTCGTCGCGTACCCCGGATCCTCGGCCAACTCCGGCCGCCCCAAAAGCTGTTCGGCCAGCCGCCGCCACTCCCGGTCGTTCTGCACCGACAGCAGGACCCGGTCCCCGTCCGCCGTCGCGTAGGCGTCGTAGGGAGCGATCACGGCGTGCGCGAGGCCCGTCCGCACCGGCTGGTCCCCGCCGTGCATGGTGTGGTGCAGCGGGTGCCCCATCCACTCGGCGAGCGCGTCGAGCATCGACACCTCCACCCTGCCTCCGCGCCCGGTGGTCCCGCGCCGCAGCAGGGCCGCGAGCACGCCCGAGAAGGCGTACATGGCGGCCGCGATGTCCGCCGCCGGGATCCCCGCCTTGACCGGCTGCTCCGGGGTGCCGGTCACCGAGACCAGGCCCGCCTCGCACTGGACGAGCATGTCGTAGGCGCGCTTGCGGGCGTACGGGCCTTCGGGCCCGTAGCCGGAGACGTCGACGGCGACGAGCCGCGGGTAGCGGGCGCACAGCGCGGCCGAGTCGAGCCCGAGCCGGGCCGCGGCCCCCTGGGCGAGGTTCTGCACGAACACGTCGGCCCCGTCGAGCAGCCCGTGCAGGACCTCCCGGCCGCGCGGGTCCTTGAGGTCGAGCGCGAGCGACTCCTTCCCCCGGTTGGCCCAGACGAAGTGCGAGGCGAGACCGTGCGCGGCGGTGTCGTAGCCGCGCGCGAAGTCGCCCCCGTCGGGCCGCTCGACCTTGATCACCCGGGCGCCGAGGTCGGCGAGCTGGCGGGTGGCGAAGGGCGCGGAAACGGCCTGCTCGACGGAGACGACGGTGATGCCGTCGAGGGGGAGGGGATCGGTAGCCATGCCCCCTGCCTACTCGATCACACCCGGGACTGTCACGAGGGACTGCCGATCCGCCCGCTCCGATCCGGCCGCGCCGGCGCTCTGCGACCGGGGTCCGGGGCGGAGCCCCAGGGGGTCCGGGCGCAGCCCGGTGCCCTTCCCAGCCCGTCCGGCGTTCGAGGACCGGGTCAGGGCGGAGCCCTGGGAGCGGAGGAAGGGCGGGTAGGGGACTCCGCCCCGCAGGGCCCCCGCCCACGAGGCCCCGCCTACGAGGTCCCGCCCACGAGGCCCCGCCTACGAGGCCCCCGCGGCCTCAGAGCAGCGCGAACTGCCCGCCCGGCCCCTCCTCCTGGTGATCCAGGACCGAGGCCGGCCGCCGGGCCCAGCCGGGCGGCGGCAGCACCCCACCCGCCCGCAGCTCGGCGGCGTCCAGCACCGGCCCCGGCTCGAACGCAGCCCGTTCCGGCTCCAGTTCGGCCAGCAGTGCCAGGGTCGTCACCAGGGCGAGCAGCTCCGTGGTCCAGCCCTGCGGCCACTCGGCCGGGCCCATCGCGTCCAGCCCCTCGGCCTCCGGGTCCCGGTGGGCGAGCCGTGCGGCGAACCAGGACTCCAGGACGCGGACGCCCTGGACCTCGTACTCCCACGCCCCGGCCGGTACGGGCGACACGGTGCCGGCGCCGGTGTCGCCACCTCCGCCCCCGAGGGTCAAGGTCTCGCTCCCCGGGTCGTACGAGAGCTCGCGCGGCCACGCCGGGAGTGCCGAGCGGACGTACGGCCGGCGCCCGCCGGGCAGCCGGGGGGCCTCGCCGCCGCGGGACCCGCGCAACCGGACGGAGAGCATCCGGTGGCCCAGCTCCAGCCCGTCCCGCCAGCGCGTGGCATCGGCGGTGAGGGGGACCTCGTACCCCCGGGGGCCGGGGCGGCCGGCGGCGAGGATCCAGCAGAGCACGTCCTCGGGGGTGACCCAGGTGCCGTAGCGCTCGCCGAGCAGATGCTGCAGCCCGGGGGCGAGATTGGGCTCGGCGCCGCCCGGGCGGCGGTGCAGCGGGCGGATCCGGCCGATCCGGCCGGCCGGGAGGTACGCGGTGACCAGCAGAGCCGCCGGCTGCGCGGGCTCCACGAGGAACAGCTGGTGCTCGTCCAGCACCCGCCACAGTTCCGGGCGGGCCAGGTCGATGAGCCGTTGGTCGGGCAGCAGCCACTGCTCGTCGAAGGGCTCGCGCAGGATCCGTACGGGATCGGGACGGGGCCCGGGCACGTCCGCGAAGCGGGCCGTGGAACCCGCGCGCTGGCCCGGCAGCGCCGCCGCCCCGGCGCCCGGGGTCCGCGCCCGGCTCGGGCGGAACAACCGCTCCCGCTCGGGGCCCTCGGCGGCGGCCAGGGCGGCCCAGCGGGCACGCAGGGTGGCCGGATCGGGGGCCGCGACCCAGGCCCGGCCCAGGCGCAGGGAGCTCACGGCCCAGGGCATCAGATCGTCCAGCAGCGGGTCCCGCGGGGATGCGTCAGCGCTCACCCGGCCGATGGTAGCGACGCCACCCGGTGACCGGGCCGCGTCCAGGCCGGAGAGTTAGGCTCGCTATGTAGGGATCTGCCCGGATCCGGACGGAGCCGGGCCGGACCAGGCGACCCGGGAGGCGGACATGAGCCAGTACGACGAGTACTCGACCCCGTCGCAGGCCGAGGGGGAACGGCTCGACGAGGACCTGGACGAGAAGCAGAAGAAGCTCCGCCACGCCCAGACGCAGCGGACCACGCCGTCCCAGGCGGAGGGCGAGCGCGGAACGGACGACGACGAGAAGTAAGGGACGACGACCAGAGGTAGAGAGGCCGACGGCCGGCAGGAACGGACGAGAAGGCCGCCAGGAACGGACGAGAAGGCCTGCAGGGACGGACGAGAAGGCCGCCAGGGACGGACGAGAAGGCCGCCAGGAACGGGCGACGACCAGAAGCGGACAGCCGGCCGATCAGTGTGCGTCGACGGTCACGGTGAAGGAGAACCGGTCCCCGCGGTACCGGATCCGCGCCACGTCGACCACCCGGCCGGAGGCGTCGTACGTGACGCCCGTGTAGTGCAGGATCGGGCTCAGCAAGGGCACTTGGAGCAGATCGGCCGTGAGCGGGTCGGCGAGCCGCGCCTCCACGGTGTCGGTGATCCGGCTGATGTCGACCTTCACGATGTCCCGCAGCACCTTCGTCATCGGCCAACGCTCCAGATCCGCCAGGTCGATGGAGTCGGCGAGCTCCGCACGCACCGCGTTCTCTGCCCAGTTGGTCGGCTCGCCGCTCTCGCTGTCGTGCCGGAGCCGGCGGTACGTGACCACCTCGGCGGTGTCCGGGAAGTGCTCCAGCAGCTCCCCGGACACCGCCGTCCGCTCGTGCCCGAGGATCGTCGTACGGTCGCCCGACTGCTGCGCCACGATCGCGTCGACCGAGCCGAGCAGCTGGACCGGTGCCCCGCGCAGCGCCGTCGGCTCGATGAAGGTCCCGCGCCGCCGGTGGCGGCTGATGAGGCCCTCGGTCTCCAGCTCCTTGAGCGCCTGCCGCATGGTCAGCACGCTCACCCCGTAGTGCTCGGCGAGCTGCTCCTCGGTGGGCAGGCGCAGCGAGGCGTCCGCGGTGCGCCCCAGTATGGAGGCGCGCAGCGACTGGGAGACCTGGTACCAGAGCGGGAGCTTCCGGTTCAGTACCAGCGAGTCGGGGGCGAAGGCGGTCACGGGTGGTTCTCCGTAGGACGGGGTGGGCGCGGCGGCGGCGCCGCGCGGCGTGCTGCTCGTGATGTTAGGCGCGGAAGTGGCGCTGGAGCCCCTGCCAGACGTCGTCGTATCCGCCCTGGAGGTGGTCCGCGCCGGCCGCCTGGGCGGTGGCGGTGATCGGCCAGCGGGTCTCGAACATGAAGGCCAGGCCGTCGTCGATCTTCTGCGGCTTCAGCTCGGCGGCGCTCGCCCGGTCGAAGGTCTCCCGGTCGGGGCCGTGCGCGGACATCATGTTGTGGAGCGAGCCACCGCCGGGCACGAAGCCCTCCGCCTTGGCGTCGTAGGCGCCCTCGATGAGTCCCATGTACTCGCTCATCACGTTCCGGTGGAAGTACGGCGGGCGGAAGGTGTCCTCGCCGACCAGCCAGCGCGGCGCGAAGACCACGAAGTCCACGCCCGCCAGGCCGGCCGTGTCGGAGGGCGAGGTCAGCACCGTGAAGATGGACGGGTCGGGGTGGTCGTAGCTGATGGAACCCAGGACGTTGAAACTGCGCAGGTCGTAGACGTACGGGACGTGCGTGCCGTGCCAGGCGACCACGTCGAGCGGGGAGTGGTCGTACGTGGCCGTCCAGAGGTTGCCGCAGAACTTGTTGACGACCTCGGTCGGACGCTCGTCGTCCTCGTACGCGGCCACCGGCGCGCGGAAATCACGGGCGGCGGCGAGCCCGTTGGCGCCGATGGGGCCCAGGTCGGGGAGCTCGAAGGGGCGGCCGTAGTTCTCGCAGACGTACCCGCGGGCGGTCTCGTCCTGGAGCTCCACGCGGAAGCGGACCCCGCGCGGGATCAGCGCCATCTCGCCCGGACGGGCGCTCAGCAGGCCGAACTCGGTGCGCAGGAGCAGTCCGCCGCGCTCGGGGACGATCAGCAGCTCGCCGTCGGAGTCGCTGAACACCCGGTCGGTCATGGAGGCGTTCGCGGAGTAGAGGTGGATGGCCATGCCGGAGCGCTGGGTGGCGTCGCCGTTGCCGCCGAGGGTCCAGAGGCCGGCCAGGAAGTCGGTACCGGGGGCCGGGTCGGGCAGCGGGTTCCAGCGGAGCCGGTTCGGGTCGGCCGGGGCCTCCGTGAAGGGCGCGCTGCGCAGGGCGCCGTTGCCGGTCCGGGTGAAGGGCGGGTGCGCGGCCGAGGGGCGGATCCGGTAGAGCCAGGAGCGGCGGTTGTGGGCACGCGGCTCGGTGAACGCGCTGCCGCTGAGCTGCTCCGCGTACAGGCCGAGGGGGGAACGCTGGGGCGAGTTCCGCCCGATCGGCAGCGCACCGGGGACCGCCTCCGAGCTGTGCTCATTGCCGAAGCCGGTGAGGTACTCCAGCGCCTCCGCCGTCTTCCTGGCCTGCTCGCTGCCGCCGCTCATTGCACGCTCCCGATCTGCAGAAGGAATCCTATGCCTGACAGTAGGATTCCTGGGCCCATGCGTCAACGGGGGATTTCGATCAGTCGGCCGCCGGGCGGCGGGCGGGGGGTCTGGCGGGGGCGGCGCGGCGAGCGGGGCGAGGGCCGTGGAGGGCTCCGGGGTGGGTGTCGGGGCGGGTTCCGGGGTGGGTTCCGGGGTGGGTGTCGGGTTACGACTTGGCCCGACTGAGGTCGTATCGCTGCGCGAGGGGATCCCAAAAGGTGAACATTGCTCTACTCTCACGCGCATGTCGTGGACCCGCAGGTTTCCTGCCGTGCCGGCGGCGCTCCTCGCCGCCCTCCTAGCGCTTCTGTCCCTCCTCGTCGCCGCGCCCGCCGCGAGCGCGCACGAGGAGCGCCCCGTCGAGCTCCCCGACGGCACCGGCTCCGTACCCGCCTACCGTGCGGGCGAGCCCGACCTGATCGTCTGCAAGACCGACCGGCCCGCCTTCGAGCGCCGGATATCCGCCTTCTCCGACGCCCTCAAGCAGCGCAACCTCGTCCTCTACGAACGCTGCGAGAAGAACGGCTTCCGCGACCTCCAGGCGGCGGTCGACGCCGTGGACCGCCCGGGCATGAACATCGCGATCCTCCCCGGCCTCTACGAGGAGGAGCCCTCGCTCCCCGCGCCGACCGGGGAGTGCGCCTCGCTCAAGGCGCCCAACTCCTCGCTCGGCTACCAGATCCTGACCTACGAGCAGCAGGTGGCCTGCCGCCACAACCAGAACCTGGTCGCCATCCTCGGCAAGAGGGACCTCCAGATCGAAGGCACCGGAGCCTCCCGCCAGGACGTGGTCATCGACGCCAAGTACCAGAAGCTGAACGCGATCCGCGCGGACAAGTCCGACGGCATCTACTTCCGCAACTTCACCGCCCAGCGCACCACCTTCAACTCGCTGTACGTCCTCGCGGCCGACGGCTTCGTCATCGACGACGTGCTGACCCGCTGGAACGACGAGTACGGCTTCCTGACCTTCGCCAGCGACCACGGGCTGTACAAGAACTGCGAGTCCTACGGCAACGGCGACTCCGGCATCTACCCCGGCAGCGCCTCCGACATCAACGACGGCCGCGGCTACGACGTCCCCCGCTACTCCATCGAGATCACCGGCTGCCGCAGCCACCACAACATGGTCGGCTACTCCGGCACCGCGGGCGACTCGGTTTGGGTGCACGACAACGAGTTCGACCAGAACATGGGCGGCGCCTCGATGGACAGCGCCTTCCCCGGCCACCCCGGCCTCCCGCAGAACCACGCCCGCTTCGAACGCAACCTGATCCACGACAACAACGCCGACTACTACCACTACGTCGCGGACGGCACCTGCGCGAAACCGCCCGTCGAGCGCGGCTACGAGCAGGGAGTGGTCTGCCCGCAGATCTCCATGCCCCCCGGCACCGGCATCATCACCGCCGGCGGCAACTGGAACCTCTACGAGAACAACTGGGTGTACGGGCATCAGCGTGCGGGCTTCTTCCTCTCGGCCGTGCCCGCCTTCATCCGCGGTGAGGAGGAGCTGTCCAAGCAGACCGACACCTCCCACCACAACCGCTACGCCGGCAACATCCTGGGCAAGGACAAGTCCGGCGCCTCCCGCCCCAACGGCATGGACGTGTGGTGGGACGGCCAGGGCCGGGGCAACTGCTGGCAGCAGGGCCCGGACGGCTCCACACCCGGCACGCTCCCGCAGTGCGGAGAGCGCCGCGGCGCGGTCTCCGGCGCCTCGGCCCGGCTCGCCGGGGAACCGGTGAAGCTGGCCCAGCTCCTCGTCTGCGCCGACTACAGCGTCCAGGCGCGCAAACTCCCGGCCGGCTGCGACTGGTACGGCTCCCGGGGCCTCCAGCGGGTGGAGACCCAGCTCGCCCTCGCCGTCGCGGCGGTCCTCCTCCTGGTCGGCGGCCTCCTGTGGTGGCGCCGCCTGCGCACCTCCCGGTGGGCCACGGCGGCCGCCCTGCTCGGCTTCGCGGGCCTGGCCCTGGACGTGGCCGGCTCCACGATGGGCCTGGTCGCCACCTTCGTCCCGGCACTGGCCCTGCTCTGCCTCGGCCTGTGGTGGACCGGCACCGGCCTCGCCCTGCGCCCCACCCGGCCCTGGCTGGCCCGCCTGACCTTGCTGCTGGGCGGGCTCACCCTCCTCGACGCCTTCGACAAGGCCGTCCTGATGGTGCCCTGGATCCCGCTCAGCCCCGCCTGGATACGGTCCCTCGTCGCGGTCCTCTGGGTCCTCTGGGCCGTCGTCGCCGCCGCCCGCCCGGGCGGCACT